>WJKG01000435.1 GCA_014729205.1 candidate division GN15 bacterium
ATCAAGTTTCTCTTCCGCCTGCACGACGGGCACCCGATCGAGGCCGTTCTCATTCCGGATGATGACTCGCCGCGCAAGGCCCTCTGCATCTCCTCGCAGGCCGGCTGCGCCCTTGGCTGCAAGTTCTGCGCCACCGGTACTCTCGGACTGCTCCGTGACCTCACGCCCGGAGAGATCGTCGGTCAGATGATGTACCTTCGCGACCGGTTCGGCGGCGACGCCTTTACTAACGTCGTCATGATGGGGATGGGCGAACCGCTTATGAACTTCAACAATGTCGTCACCGCCCTGCGCATCGCATCCGATTCACTGGGCATGGGGCACCCGGCCCGAAAGATCACTATCTCCACATCCGGCGTGTCGCCCAAGATCAAGAAGCTGGCCGACACCGGCCTCAAGACCCGCCTGGCGATCAGTTTGCACGCCGCCGACCAGGCAAAGCGCGAGCGTATCATGCCCATCGCCCAGACCTTCAAACTGGACAAACTCATGGAAGCCATCCGCTACTATACTGAGAGGACCGGCTTTCGGGTCACTTTCGAGTATATCGTCTTCGAGGATTTCAACGACACGATGGATGATGTCAAAGCGCTGGCACGCCTGATCCAAGGAATTCCTTGCAAAATCAACCTGCTGGCCTATAATCCTGTCGATGGGCTCGATTTCGAGAGACCATCGGATGACAAGGTGGATTGGTTCGCGCGCCAGCTATACCCGCGCGCACCAGCCGTCACTGTCCGCAAGAGCCGCGGACAGGATATCGATGCCGCCTGCGGGCAACTGGCGGCCAAACACTCGATCAGGAGGCAATGAGGATGTACAGGCTGTGGATCGTGACTGCGGTGATCTGTCTCTTATGCGGCTTCACTACTAACGCCGCCGATATAGTCGTCTCTGACGTGGAACTACCCAATCTCCGTTGGGGTACCCAGGAAGCATCGTTTACGATTACCAACAATTCCAACCACTACAAGTTTATCTCGGTTGTTTCCGAGATGGAGTTCGAGGGTACCTATCTCAATCCCAGCCGGTCTACTCGCAGCAACTACCTTGTCTTCGACGGCGAAACCACAACCATAACTCCCGAAATTACAGTCCCGGGCAACTACGGCAAGGCACGAATAAAGGTCAAGATATACGATGTAGTCGACACGCTTGATCCTATCTTCGAGAATCAAAAGGTGTACGAGCAACCTTTCTTTGTCAGTTACCATGCACCGGAAACCGCAGCACCGTACCTTCAGGAGCGGGTCGACATGCCCCCGCGCGTCAACCAGCATCCGGACTTCGACAGTGAGTTCTCCCGCATCCTGTTGCTGATGATCGAGGAAGGCAAGCTGCCCAATGAGATTGCCCGGCTGCTCGAGTGCGACGTGCAGTTCGTCTCGAGCAAGATAACCTCGCTCATGGCGAAGAACTACATCGTCAATCTGGGCGACGTCTACACCACCGAATTCCCGGTCATCACCGTGGAAGAAGCCGAACAACTTCGGCCGATTGCTGAGCGCATGGCCGACTCGCTGACGTCAATTGTCACCCGGCGAATGCCTGCCTACGACTCCCTGATCACTGCTCTCGAAGCGGAAGGCAAAATGCCCGATGACACCAACGCCTTTGCTCACGGCGGGACGATTCTGTATCACAAGTACCCAATGATCTCAGGGGTGCTCATGTGGTATGATCTGGGCTCCGCCTTCATCACTGAGAATCGCCCGTTGAGAGTATTCGAACGCACCGATTTGTGTAATGCCTTTATCCGTCCGTATATGTACGCCATTCAAGGCGGTGACTATTTCCAGGGCAGGCACTTCTATCACGAACGCAGTACCGGGCCCTCGGTGAGCATCCTCTTCGGAGACACGCTGCCGGCAATTACGTGCGAGAAGGACTTCGCACTGCAAGGCCGCTATAACCGTAAGGCCCGATGGCAGGTCGATCAGGGCTACATCCCCGAGGCATTCATGCTGGACACTGTCCTGGCCAGGCAGGCCACTGCGGTATTCTCTCAACAAGTTCAGCCGCTGCTGCGTCCGCTCTACATGGACGTACTCAAGGTGGCCAAGGAAAACCGCCATACCGGAGTCTCACTTGGCTATCGCTGGTACTTCTGGAATCTGACGGCCACACTCGCCGTCGACAGACTGATCGAGAACAAGGTCATCGCCCGCAGGGGCAACGGCCAGTTCAAGATGGAGGCATATGATCTCGGTTTCAAGCAATAAGGCAAACAGCGCCATCTTCGCGATGCTCTTCATGGCAGTGATACTATGCATCGGCTGCGGCAAAGAGAAGACACCACCGCGCGATCAGATCCCCGTCCTCAGAGAACGGGTCTTCGAGCTTCAGCAGGCGGTGAAAGACCAGAACAACCGCGCCATAGATTCACTTCTGTCCATTAAGATACAGTCCCACCAGCAAACGTCGGACTCGCTGCTCAACCTCGTCTACGGTCCCCGGCGCAACTTCGCGTTTACCCAGTTTGGAGCGTGTCAATACAACTACACGCACAAAAAGGCGCTTGTAGAGTGCTACATTATGGACAGCACCTCCCAGCGCGATCGACCCATTCTGTTCTCCTGGGTGCATGAACACGACATGTGGCTGCTCAAGCGATTTGAGGCGGATTCGCTGAAAATGGATTACGGTTGGAACGAGGCTGACACGTTGCCGAATATCGATTCCGCAACCGAAACCGAGTAGCAGAGGATTACTCACCTCGCGATAGTGCTAAGACAGCTCATGAGAAAGGCGATGTCACCGTTGCGGTGACATCGCCTTACATCTATCTCTTTGCTCCAGACTCAACACTAGCCGGAGCCTATTGTCCGGGTATTAGTTCAACGATGGCTTCTCCATACCCGAGGCCATCTGGCGCGTGTACTCACCATCAGCATGGAGAATCTCGATAGCCCGCTGGATCGTCTTGTCGTTCTGAAGAATCACCGTCTCGTAGACACCGGTCTCACCGGCTACGGCTGCGATAATCTCACGCTTGATGGTGCGCTTGATGTAGTCCAGGGAGCGGTCGAAGTCCGCTTCCTTCTCCATTTCGATCTGGGCCCTCAGGCTGTCGAGAAGCGGCTGGAAAGCTTCTGTCTTCTCTTCTTCTTCCATCGTACTCAGCATATCCTCGTAGGCGGCCTCGAGCGTGCTCGTGTAGTCAAACTCCTTTTCTTCGGTGAAAGCCCGGAACTGCTGTACAACCTCGTCGGTAACCTCAAAGTCTGCGGTCAGATCGGGATGGTCGGCCACATACTGAACGGCGAAATCAAAGAACATCGACTGACGCTCCAGGTTGATCTCGATCGGCTTCCACAGGTCGCGCTCGATTTCGACATCGGGAACGATTCCGCCACCACCGTACACCATCCGGCCGCCGTTTGTGTAGTAAATCTCATCCTCAGAAACCGTCATGCTGTCCGCAGCCTCCTCCTCGGCCTCTTCTTCCATCTCGCGGGCCGCTCGACTACCGCGCTTGACTTGTGTCTCCGGCTTCTGAATACACCGGCCCGACGGTACATAGTACTTCGCCGTCGTCAGCTTGAGAGCCATAGAGCCATCGTTGGAAATCGGAAAGATCTGCTGCACAAGCCCCTTGCCGTATGTAGTATTACCGACAATCAGCCCGCGATCCCAGTCCTGAACAGCGCCAGCGACAATCTCCGAAGCCGATGCCGTCCCCTGATCTACCAGGATCACCAGTGGCTTATCTTCGGGGTAGAGAGCTGACTTCTCGGAAACGTAGTGACGTTCGGAGTTCTCGAATTTACCCTTTGTATACACGATCTCCTTACCGTTGCCCAGGAACAGCTCGGCGGTTTCCTTGGCCTGATCCAGCAGACCACCACCGTTGGAACGCAGGTCAAAGACCAGCGAGGAGATACCTTTATCGTTCAACTCGGAGACAGCATCGCGCAACTCATGACTGGTTTCCTCGGCGAATCGAGACAGACGAACATAGCCGATGTCGGTTCCCGGTATAACACCAGCGTAGTTCACAGACTTGAGCTCGATAATGGCTCGCTCGATTTCAAACTCGATCGGCTTCTCCAAACCGGCTCGCTTGATAGTCAGATTGACCGATGTCCCCGCCTTGCCGCGCATCAACTTGGATGCATCTGCAGATGTCATCCCTTCGGTAGACTTGCCGTTGATCTCCCAGATGATGTCACCCGCGCGAAGGCCGCGGCGGTATGCAGGTGTGCCCTCAATAGGCGAGACAATGATGATCCGGTTCTCGCGAGCATCGATCTGCATCCCCAGGCCCTCGTACTTGCCGTGAGTGGACTCCATGAGATTGTCGTACTGTGACTTCTCCATCAGCACGCTAAACCTGTCGAGATCGCTGAGCATACCGCGGATACCGGCCTTGATGAGTTCTTCGGAGTCTATGTCTTCCATGTAGTTATTGCGTACATTGAACGCCACATGGGTCAGCTTCTTGACATCACGAAGGAAATCATCGCGCTTCTTCGCCGGATTCTCCGGCTCTTCGCCCTGACTGCCCTCGACCTGATCAAGGTTGATATGCACAGTGTCGGCCCACAGGACCGGCTCGGTCTCATTGTCAAGATTGCTGGCCTCACCAGAGCCGACAAACCATATCAGCCCCAGGCACAGCACGGTCACTCCAAAAAGCTGTACTGAGAAGCGGAGCATGGGGGAACCTCCAATCCGAGTTTGCGATGCTGCCGCAATGTAGCTGATTCTGACATCCAGTCAAGTGCGAGACCACAACAGGTGGGCGCAGCATCTTCTTGAGATTTATACGTTTATAGCTGCAAATTCGTTGCCGCCGCCAACCGGATTCCCTCCCAAATGACTAACTGCTTATGACGAGGAGAGTTACTGACACCTAAACGGCCCTTTTCGCGTAACAAATGGCAGCCTACGCTCGTTGTAAAAGTGTGCACGCCTGCAGGCGTGGTTACTTATGTTGTAAACAACTTGCGCCGGCTCGTGGTTGCGCAGAAATTGCACAGCACCCAACCTTTCACGACGAAGGACCCTGATGAAACTGTTACAGAGCCGACCCCTCGCCCTCTTGCTCAACCTCCTGGTACCGGGGCTGGGACACGTTCTCTGGCGGGAATACCTGTTCGGTGTGTTCATATTGCTGATCGCTCTCATTGCAGCCGTCCTTTTCGTCGTAACATATTTCATAGACCTGTCCAACTGGACCCGACTCATTCTGCTTACCCTGCCCGTCATCTTCTACGTGTTCACGTTCTTCGACCTGGACAGAACAGTGCGTGCACGCCGTAAGCGATTCTTACCCGATCGTACGACAGCGTTCATCCTGCTGGCCCTTGGCGCCGCTTACCAGGTATTTGCACCCACTGCGGCAGGCAACTTCCTGTATTACAACGCCCCTGCGTTCTACTCGGTGAACACCGGCGAACTGGCCCCGGTGTTGTCACGCGGTGATGTAGCAATTGTCGATCGCCTCGATTACCGGGTCGAGATTCCGCTATTCGACCGCCCTATCTTCCACAGTTTCCCGGATCGCTTCGACCTTGTCCGGTTCGATAACGGCCCGCGCCGTCACACCGGAATGGTCGTGGGGCGGCCGACCGAGACGGTAGAAATCTCTGGCGGCGTTGTAGTCGTGAACGGGGCTCCGGTCTACACGCAGGGGGAAGAGGGTATGCTGCTTCAAGGAGCCTGGCCGTTGACTTCCACCGGCAATTACTCTATTTTGGTGGCCACTTTTGACCTGGGCGTCATCGACAGTGTTCGCCAGGTACCACTGCAACAGGTCATTGGAAAGGTAAGCAGGCTGTTGTGACGGGCATCACGCATGTCATCTTCGATCTCGATGGTACCCTCATCGATTCCTCCGATGGGGTCGTTCAGGCGGTCAATTACTCTCTACAGCAGGTGGGGTTGGACCAACGTTCCCCGGAAGAGATCACCCCCTATATTGGTTACTCGCTGAAAGTGATGTATGCCGATTTTACTAACCACCCGTATGAAGACTTGCGCCACCATTTCCAGAAGAAGGCACAAGAGACTATTGTCGCCTCCGCACGCAAACTGGACGGTGTAGACCAGATGCTGCGAACCCTTCACGAGAGTGAGTTCACACTGGCGATTGCCTCGACCAAGATCAGGCGGCATATCACCGGAATCGTTAAGAAGTTCGACTGGACAGACTACTTCAAGACATACGCGGGAGGCGATGAAGTAACCCAGGTGAAGCCTGACCCCGAGATCATTTCTCTGGTACTTCGTCGCCTGAAGGCCGACGTGTCACAAGCAGTCATGATCGGCGATACCGAGAACGACATTCGAGCCGCGCACGCGCTCCAGATGAAGACAATAGCGGTGCGCTCGCCATACGGTGATCCCGAGCGTCTAACACAATGCCAGCCAACCGTGACGGTTGAAGCAGTATGTGATATTCCCGAGGCACTCGCATCGCTATCATGAGAGAAAACACAAGGAAACCGTCCCATGACCATCTACCACCATTCCTTCGACTCAGCCCTCGGACGCATATACTGCGCAGCGACCGATCGGGGCGTCTGCCGCATCGACTTGCCCCATGTCGACAGCGAGGACTTCATATCCTCTCTAAAGCGTGCCTATCCGGGAGCGGAGCTTAGGTCAGGTGGCACGCATAACATGCGCCTTCACGAAGAGATCGGTGAGTACCTCGACGGAAACCGTCGCGAGTTTACAGTCCCGCTTGACTTGAAGGCAACCGACTTCGCCACTGCGGTACTGCACGAGGTAGCGTCCATTCCCTACGGTGCCACTCGCACCTATGGCGATATTGCGCAGGCCCTCAACAAGCCCGGCGGTGCCAGGGCCGTGGGCGGTGCCAATGCTCACAATCCGCTGCCGCTGGTGATTCCCTGCCATCGGGTGGTAGCCAGTAACGGTCTGGGCGGGTACGGAGGCGGACTCGACCTCAAACGACGTCTCCTGGCCATCGAGGGGGCGGCTGACTATCAGTAGCTGAATAAGCACAGATTCGCTAGAGAAGGAGAGACCATGGATCCACGTGTGAAAAAGCTGGCCAAAGTGCTGCTAAATTACTCCCTGAAGCTTGAAAAAGGCAAATGGGTCAAGATTCAGGGAGAGGTTGCCACGTTGCCCCTGATGACCGAGCTCTACGAGCAAGCCATCCAACTCGGCGCCCATCCCTTCCTCAACGTCATCGTCCCCGAGGCGCAGGAGTCGTTTCTCAAGCACGCCACCGACGAGCAGATGAAATTCATCTCGCCCAGCGTCAAGCTCGAGGTGGACAAAATGGATGCCTACATTCACATCTGGGGCGGTTCCAATACGCGCCACCTGTCCGGTATTGATCCTAAACGACAGGCCACCGTTCAACAGTACCAGCGCAAACTCCGCGATAAGCTGTTCAAACGTATCGGCGACAAGGACCTCACCTGGGTGGGGACCCTCTATCCCACCCACTCTTCGGCCCAGGATGCCGATATGTCACTGCGGGACTATGAGGACTTTGTCTACCGGGCCGGCCATGTCCACTCCGGTGACCCCGTCAAACACTGGAAGAAGGTGGAGAAGGAGCAGAATCGTCTCATCAAGGTCCTCGACCAGGTCGACCAGCTACACATCCTCAGCAACGACACCGACCTCAAGATGCGCGTCAAAGGGCGCAAGTGGATCAACTGTTGCGGTACGGAGAACTTCCCCGACGGAGAGGTCTTTACGTCACCACTTGAGACCAGTGTCGAGGGCTGCATTCGCTACAGTTTCCCGGCCGTGTACGCCGGACGCGAGGTGGAGGATGTTCGACTGGAGTTCAAGAAGGGTAAAGTTGTGAACGAGTCCGCCGGCAAGAATCAGGCGTTCCTGACCAGCATGCTCGATATGGACAAGGGCGCCCGCTTCGTCGGCGAAGTAGCCATCGGCACCAATTATGAGATCAAGCGCTTCTCCAGGAACATTCTGTTCGACGAGAAGATCGGTGGCACCTGTCACCTGGCCGTCGGTGCCTCAATACCTGAAAGCGGTGGCAAGAATAAGTCCTCGCTTCACTGGGACATGATCTGCGATATGAAAAAGAACTCGGAGATCACTGCCGATGGTAAGGTCATCTATCGCAACGGCAAGTTCACCATCTGATCCAACTCGCAAGCAACAGTAGATTGCTCGAGAATGAATAAAGGCCGACAGGAAACTGTCGGCCTTTGTGTCTTTATTCAGAATGACGGTTGGGCGCTTATGGTGACACCGGCGCCGGACCGCCCGAGAATAGATAGGCCGTCAGGTAGGTCAGGTCCGCAACGTTAATGCTCAAGTCCGCATCGGCATCACCCGCCTGCAACGTTACCGGCTCTGACCCGTCTCCAAAGAGAAAACCTACCAGGTAAGTGACATCAGAGACATTTATCGAAAGATCATGATTGGCATCTCCCCGGAGGATGTACTTGGTGCCAATAG
>WJKG01000436.1 GCA_014729205.1 candidate division GN15 bacterium
AGCCGACTCACGGCAGTGCCCCCAAGTATGCCGGCAAGTACAAAGTGAACCCGATGGCCATGTTGCTGTCGGTCAAACTGATGTTCGATTGGCTGGGTGAGACTGACAAGGGTGCCACGCTCGACCAGGCCATGGCGGCTGTGGTCAAGGAAGGCAAAGTGCGCACCTACGATATGGGCGGTAACAATACGTCCCTTGAGGTTGCCGAGGCGGTTGCTTCGAAGCTGTAATTGCACTGACTCAATTGTATGACTACAAGGGCGGAGCCGAGAGGCTTCGCCCTTCCTGTTGTTGCTGGTCGATAGTAATCTGTTGCAACAGTGCACCTCGCTGGGTATACTGTAGACATGATGAAGAATATGCTGATTCGCATAGCGTTGACGGCGATTCTCGCTGCCCTGGTCGTGGTCGGGTGCTCAAGCGATGATCCAGCACCTACTTCGTCAAATGAGTATTTGGACGATCCGCCTTATGATCTTTACTTCGCCAACTTCTTCCTGCCCATTGCACCTGACGGCGAGCGAGTAGTCCTGCAGCTTTCCAACTCCGATGGCAGCAGGTTGGATACGCTCATCGATCGAGAGCTCTCCGGGAAGCACGCTGTCTATCAGACTGACAGCGAGGTGTTGTTAACCAACTTCGATACGACCGAAGTCCTGTTCCAGCACGATGACTATGAAGCGGGGGCGTACTTCATCGTATTGAAGATGGGGGACGAACAATCGCGTCGGCAGTTGGTGATTCCGCCACCTCTCTGAGGAGGGGTCGAACCTGGCTGACTACTCGCAGGGGGGCAAAGACACGTTTCCACTGAACAGATAGGCCGATAAGAAGGTCAGATCCTGAATGTTCACCGGCCCATCTCCGTTGGCATCCGCTTCCGCGGGACAACCGGGAGTCATCGAGTCGGAGAAGAGGTGGCTGACCAGCAGGGTGACATCGGAGATGTTCACCATGTCCGACGGGTCACCATCGACGTTCCCTCGTACCCCGACACAACAGCAGGCATCGCCAACGCCGTCGCTGTCGGTGTCCATTTGGTCGGGATTAGGCGTGTCAGGACAGTTGTCGGTCAGGCAGGTACCTGCGGGGAAACCGGGATTGCCCAGCCCGTCGCCATCGGTGTCGGTGCAGAGGTCGCACGCATCGCCAATGCCGTCACCGTCCGTGTCGACCTGGTCGGCATTGGGGGCGTTGGGGCAGTTGTCGTCCCAGTTGGGGTGGGAGTCGTTGTCGGGATCGTTGAGAGTTACTGTCACACTGAATTCGCACAGTCCGATATTCCCCGAGGCATCCTGGGCCGTGACCAGCACCGAGTGTTCGCCAGGCTCAAAGTACGAGCCCGAGTGCGGATCGGCGGAACTGGTTACGCCCGGGCAGTTGTCCTGGGCGCTGACGGCGTAGTTCACAAAGGCGCCGTAGTAGCCGGAGTCATTGACAGTCTCGATATCCCCACCGCACAGAGGCACCGGAAGTTGATCATCATAGACGGTGACAGTGAAGGTGCAGGTGTCGGTGTTGCCCATAATGTCAGTTGCGACGACGGTCACCGGATTCGCGCCCACATCAAAGTAACTTCCTGACGGGGGATCTGCCGCCACGGTGGCACCGGGGCAGTTGTCGGTGACATCGAACTCGAAGCCTATGGTGGCGCCACACTCACCGGGAGCGGCCGGAACGGCAGTATCAGCGGGACATAGCGCAGTCGGGGGCTGGTTGTCCTGAACGAATACCTCGAACTGGCAGGTGTCCTTATTGCCGGACGCATCGGTGGCAATGCACAACACCGTGTTGTTACCGACGGCGAAGAACGAGCCCGAAGCGGGCTCGCAGTAGGTACTCACGCCGGTGCAGTTATCGGCGGCCTGGACCTCATAGCTGACGATGGTACCGAACTGACCGTCGGCGGTGTTGACGGTTGTATCGTCGGGGCAAGTGATCTGCGGCGGCTCATTGTCGACAACGGCAATCGTGAAGCTGCAGGTGTCGGCAAGTCCGGCAGAATCGACTGCGATGCAGGTTACGCTCGTCTCGCCGAGGGGGAAGGTGCTGCCCGGTGGCGGGCTGCAGTTGATGACGGCACCGGGGAAGTTGTCATAGACGGTGGCGCTGAAGTCCACCACTGCTGCGCACTGTCCGGGCGCAGCAGTGGCGGTTGTATCCGGTGGGCATACGGCAGTCGGGGGTTCCTGATCAATGGCTGACAGCCAGATGCCGCCGTTGTAATAGTCAATACCTCGAATCATCGAGCCGCCCGAACCGGAAGCGCTGTCGCACTCGGCCGGAGCGCCGTGGAGGGTTGGGAACGGGGAGTCCTCGGTTATAAGGATATCCGAGTAGCCGTTGAAGTCGTACACATCGCTCGACCCGAGCAGCGTATCGCCCGACTGATCAGCGAGGGTGTTATCGCCGCAATCAAACCAGATCCATTTGAGGGGGACGAAGTGGTCCACCAGGGTGGTGTCGCAAGCCATGTGAAAGGTGACAATGGCCAGGAGGCCGGATTGCTCGGCGTAGCACGAGGGGTGATTGGCGCCATTGTTGATGTCGGCCAGCGCGATCAGGCGCAGGCTGTTTTGCGCGGCGGGAGTATAGGTGAAGTACTCCCAGTTGCAGCCAGTCAGCAGGTCACCGGGGTTGGCCGTGTGGACGGTGAGCGAGGGATCGTATTGGAAAACCAAGTCCAATCCGCCGAGGGGCTGTGAGTCGGTGTTGTCCAGGGAAATGGCGACATCGACATAGGTGTCCGGTAGGGCGCCGGTGATGCGGTCAAGGCGGCTCGCCAGGGCGGCAAACGTGGTATGGGATATCACAGTGCTCAGAAAAAGCAAACACAGCAGCTTTTTCATGTGACCTCCAGAAGGTGCAATCAGAAACAATGTCGGGTTGCAGGTTAGGCGGCGATTGTCAGTCGCCCATTAACCTCGGAATACTCTTTTGTTTATGTCGGCAGTACCTCCTGCGTTGGTTAGTGAATGCTGCCAGGCATATAGCTGGTTGTCTGCTATAAATCTAACGATGAAGGCCGGAATTGACAAGGTTTTGATGCCGGCAGGACCCCTTTCGGCTCCTGCCCTGCAATTGTCTGCTGCGAGCAGAGTGGATGGGTGACCGACGTGTATTTTACCTGGGGCGGTTGAGGCGTTCGATGATCTTATCGCGGGCGAGCGTGAGGGCCTTGCCCCGGTGGCTGATGGCGTTCTTTTCTTCCAGCGACATTTCGGAGAAGCGTTTATCCGCCGGCGGGTAGTAGAACACGGGATCATAGCCGAAGCCCTCCTTGCCGCCGATCTCGCGCGTGATAAACCCCTCGGCGGCGCCTTCCACGAGATCCTGCTCGTTCTGGTCCCACCACAGGCAGATGACGCAGCGGAAACGGGCCGTGCGGCGCTCATCGGGGATGGATTTCATCATGTCCAGCAGCTTGTTGTTGTTGTCCTGGTAGGTGCA
>WJKG01000437.1 GCA_014729205.1 candidate division GN15 bacterium
GAGTACGCCCACGGCGGCGTGAGCTTGCAGGAGCTTGTGATACCGACACTCCGCGTGAGGCGACGGAAGACGCCCGCGGTAGCGTCGATTTCCGAAGTCTCCTGGCGCGGTATGCGCTGCCGGGTGGAGGTTATCGGCGCTGTGGAGGGAATGAAGGTGGATCTTCGTTCCAAGCCGGCGGTTCCGGAGTCGAGCGTTGTGCGCGAGCCCAAGGAACTCGGCCACGACGGCACGATATCGTTGGTTGTCTCCGACGACAGACACGAAGGGGCGGCGGCTGTCGTCGTCCTGATCGACGCGGCCGGCGCCGTCGTCGCGAAGGCGGCGACCACGGTCGGTGAGGAGGGATGACATGGAGCTTGACGCTCTCGACCAGCTCGGCGCCAAGGCGTTTGACGGCTATCTGGTCCGCAAGGACCTTGTACGGGACTTCAGCCGCCAGTACCCGGTGCCGACCTATGTGGTCGAGTTTCTGCTCGGGCGCTACTGCGCCAGCATCGACGAGGAGGAGATCCAGGAAGGGCTCGACATCGTCCAGCGGCAGCTGGCGAAGAAGACAGTCCGAGCCGGGGAGCAGGAGCTGTTCAAGGCTCGGGCCCGTGAGGAGGGCTCGGTCAAGATCATCGACCTGATCACGGCTCGCCTCGACGCTAAGACCGACGCGTACGTGGCGACTCTCCCCAGCTTGCAGCTCAACAACATCCGGATCACCGCTGAGCTGGTGCGGGAGCACGAGCGCATGCTGACCGGCGGCTTCTACGCTGAGGTGGAGCTGGTGTACGACGCGGCCATCGCCCAGGAGGCGTCTGGTCGGCCGTTCGGAGTTGAGGGCCTGCGTGCGATCCAGCTCTCCAAGCGTGACGTTCTCGATACGCTGGCGCGGGCCCGGGCGCTGTACACGAGCGAGGAGTGGAAGGCCTTCCTCCTCCGCAGCATCGGTCTCGAGCCCGAGGCTCTGAGTGAGCGCAACCGTGATGTCGTCCTCCTGCGGATGATCCCCTTCGTCGAGCGCAACTACAACATGGTTGAGCTTGGCCCCAGGGGCACCGGCAAGAGCCACCTGTTCCAGCAGGTCTCGCCCTACGCCCATCTCATCTCGGGGGGCAAGGCAACGGTCGCGCGCATGTTCGTCAACAACGCCACCGGCCAGCGCGGGCTGGTCTGCCAGTACGACGTGGTGTGCTTTGACGAAGTTTCCGGCGTCTCCTTCGACCAGAAGGACGGCGTCAACATCATGAAGGGCTACATGGAGTCCGGGGAGTTCAGCCGGGGGCGGGAGAGCATCCGCGCAGACGGCTGCATCGTGCTCGTTGGGAACTTCGACGTGGACGTCGAGCACCAGCAAAGGGTGGGCCACCTGTTCGGGCCGCTGCCCAAGGAGATGCGCAACGACACCGCGTTCATGGACCGGATTCACTCATACCTCCCGGGATGGGACGTGCCGAAGGTAAGCAAGGAGCTGTTCACCGATCACTTCGGCCTGGTCAGCGACTTCCTGTCTGAATGCCTCACCCAGCTTCGTTTGCAGAGCCGGTTGTCGGTGCTTCAAGGCAGGGTCTTCTTCGGAGGTGCGCTGAGTGGCCGTGACACCACCGCCGTGCACAAGACCGTTAGCGGTCTGCTCAAGTTGATGTACCCAGACCAAGCCATGCCGGTGTCCGATGAGGACCTCGAGTGGGCCGTTCGCCTTGCGCTCGAAGCACGGCGACGCGTCAAGGAGCAGCAGAAGCGCATCGGCTCGGCCGAGTTCCGCAACACCCAGTTCAGCTACGTGCTCGGCGAGGAGGGGGTTGAGAAGTTCGTCGCAACCCCCGAACTGCAGAGCGAGGACAGCATTGGCACCGACCCGCTCCCACCCGGCCAGGTATGGGGTATCAGCCCGGGCGGGCAGGATGAGTACAGCGGCCTCTTCCGCATCGAGTGCAACGAAGGCCCAGGCTCGGGCGTGAAGATCCTCAACCGCCCAGCGCCGCCACCGTTCTCAGAGAGCGTGCGCTGTGCCGAGCAGAACCTCTACGCCCGCGGCCGCGAGCTCGTTGGAGACCGCGATCCGCGCTCCCACGAGTTCACCATTCAGCTCCGCTCCTTCGACGCCTCGAAGTCAGGAAGCCAGCTCGGAGTGCCCGTGCTCCTCGCCTTCTGCAGCGGGCTGATGCAGCGCCACATTCGTGGCGGCCTCATCCTCGTAGGCGGCCTCAACCTCGGCGGCTCCCTTGAGCCGGTCTACAACGCCGTGGACATCGCCGAGCTCGCCGTCGAGAAAGGCGCCACCGCCCTCCTGATGCCCGTCAGCTGCCGTAAGCAGCTCTACGACCTCTCCGACGACATGGCCACCAAGGTGGACATCCAGTTCTACGCCGACATTCGCGAGGCGCTGCTGAAGGCGCTGCTGGATTGATCTGCTGCCGCGGTGGGTCCTGGGCTCAGGATGTACCGACGGGAACGCCCCGGCAGGTGCTGGACGACATCGGTTGATGTCGGCAAGGGGCCGCGATACCATCCAAAGGTGAATCTCCAGGACGACGATAACCCAATCCGTACTTTGTGCCATTCTCGATTACGCGATGTCCGATTGGGCTGAAGACGCGGGGTAAAGATGTCGAATTCGAAGAGAGCACAACTGGCGGAGAAGCTCCGAAACACACTGTTGAGGACCGTCAAAAGCGGTATGAACTCGGCCTCGGCCGGATCGGCAGTGAAGAAGGCAAGAGAGCGCTATCCAGACCTTCCACCGGACGCCGTCTCCAGGGTGTTGATTAAACGTGCAACACGCCTGACGGTCTCTGAGGGCATGGCAGCGGGAGCTGGTGTTTCGGGCTGCGAAGCGCTGGTGGCTGCTCCTGCACCTCCCACCGGCCACCGGGTCGTTGCTGCTACAGGAGCAGTGGGATTGCTCTCCGCTGACCTTGCCTTCACTACAAAGGTGCAGCTGCAGCTCGTACTAGAACACGGAGTTCTTTATGACTGCCCCTTCGATCCAGAAAACGAAGAAGATGTCTGGTTGGTCTTCAAGGCTGCCCTGGGATTGAAGGGCACGGAGAAGGTGTCGGGATATGCTCAGTTCATTTTCAATGAGACGGCGAGGAAGCAGTTTCGGCAACTATTGAGGACTGGTGGCGCAAGGGCAGCAGTGCAAAGGCTCGTGACAAAGGTCGCAGGCAGGCGCGTGGCGAAACTCGTTTCCGAAAAGTACCTTCTTCGCTTGATCCCACTACTCAACGTGGGTCTTGCTGCTGGCTTCAACAGGCATGTGACTCGGGAAGTCGGCAGATGGGCTCGTGTAAGAGCGAAGACGAGAGCGTGCGCCTTTAAGC
>WJKG01000438.1 GCA_014729205.1 candidate division GN15 bacterium
GCCCCGTGGTCTGCCGCCTCGCTACAAGCGGTTGGCAGAGGCGCTGGGTGGTAAGCTGGTACACCGGCCCGAGGGGAGTTACTGCATGGTGAGTACTGTCTATGGCTGGGGGCATTGTCACGGACAATTTGTGTTACGGCCGGGGGAGCAGCGCCTGCCGGTGGCAGCGTTTACGGTTGACGATCAACCGGGTGAACTGGATCTGGGACAACTGCTCTTTGTCGATACGGAGACCACCGGTCTGGGAGGTACCGGCAGCGTGGCCTTCCTGGTGGGGTGCGGGTCGATTGTCCGTGACGGGTTTGAGGTGCGCCAGTACGTGATTCCTGATTACACCGACGAAGCGGCCGCGCTGGAGGCGTTACTCGAGGAGTTCACTACCGAGCGGAGTCTCGTGTCCTATAACGGGGCGGCTTTCGATTTGCCACTGCTTACCGGCAGGATGATCGTTAACCGGGCAGCGCGAGAGATTCTTCATGATCGCCATGTTGATCTATTGCACCCGGTCCGGCGGTTGTTCAAACGTCGGTTGGGAGATTGCTCCCTGACCAATCTGGAGCGGTGCATACTGGGGTTCGAGCGCCAGGGGGATATCCCCGGGTACTTGATACCCTCGGTGTATTTCGACTGGGTCAGCGAAGAGCGCACTGAGGATTTCGAGGCGGTCATGGAGCACAACCGGCTCGACATCTTCAGCTTGTACTTCGTTCTGGGGCATATTGTCGAGGTGGTCCAGAACGAGGGGCATGACCTCACCGAGTTCGAGGACCTTCACTCACTGTCTCGTCTGTTCGGCCGACGGAAGCAGACCGAGCGCGTTACCCGGCTGTATGAGCGGGTGGACGAGTTGTCCAGGGGTCAGCTTCCGGATGACATAGTCTTCTATCATGCGATGGCCTTCAAGCGCTCTGGCGAGATGGAGCGGGCGATTGAGCTTTGGGGCCGGATTGCACAGAACGAGAGCCGCCAGGCATTTCTGGCCAATATCGAGTTGGCCAAGCACTTCGAGCACCGGGTGAAGGACTGCGGCAGAGCGCTGGAGTATACTCGCCGTGCCGATCAATTGTGTCCCGAATCTCCCTCGTTGCGCCGGAGCGTCAACCGTCGGATGGTACGGCTGGTCCGCAAAACTGCAAGCGGTGCAGATAGTTAGATCGTTGCGGGTATAACTTTCAGGCAATAGTCAATAAACCGGGGGCTGCGGCCGATATTATGGTCAGGGACAAAGGAGTTTATGGACAACGCTGTTTTTGCAAAAATCCTCGATGAGCACAAAGAACTAAGCTCACTACCGCAGACGATGGCCGAAGTACTGCGCCTGGTCCGCGACGAAGGCGCCTCCGCGCAGAATCTGGCCGATGTGCTCGAGCGAGATCCAAACCTGGCAGCCAGGGTGTTGCGGGCGGCCAACTCGTCGTTCTACGGGGCTCGTCGGGAGATCAAGACATTTCCCAGGCGGTAGTTACCCTGGGAACACGAGCGGTGCAGGCACTGGCGCTGTCGTCCTCGGTGTATGACCTGACCCATAACCTCAAAGGGCGGATTGAGCGCTCCCGCTTCTGGCGGCATTCGCTGGAAACGGCGGTTGCGTCGAGGCTGCTGGCCACCAAGTCGGGGAAGAGCAATCCCGATGAGGCCTTCGTGGCGGGTCTGTTGCACGATGTTGGTATCCTGGTGCTGGAGAGTTCGTTTCCGGAGAAGTTCGAGCGGATCTGGCCGGTGGTGGAATCTGGCGAGAGGCTGGAAGATGTCGAGGAGAACATCTGGGGGACGAACCATGCTCGGGTAGCACAGTTCCTGTTCGAACAGTGGCACCTTCCGGAAAGTATCTGCAACGCCGTGGGGCATCATCACAACCAGTTTGTCTCGTCCATGAAGGACGAGGAGTTTCACTTGCCGCAGATCGTTGGTCTGGCGGACCTGCTGGGGCAGTATACGATGGTCAAGGCGCGGACAATGACGACTGCCGATCTGGAACGCCGGGAGATCATGCAGTCCAATCTGGGACTTTCGAACAAGGATCTGGAAGCCTTGCAGGCAAGCGTGACCAGCCAGATGATTGAGGAAGCCCGTTTCCTGGAGATGGAGATCGGAACGGTCGAGGAGCTGCTTCTGGAAGCGAACCGCCGGCTGTACGAGCAGTACGTGACGCTCGAGGCGTTGCTTCGCGAGAATCGTCGGATGCAGGAGGAACTGGCTCAGGCGCAGGTGCGCCAGGCGGCACTGGATGCGCTCAAGACTATCACGGCGACGTTCAATCATTACCTGAACAACGCCGCCGGAACAATTCTCGGGCGGGCACAATTGGTACAGGTTGATATCCAGCGCGGTGTAATAGGCGATTCAGAAGACTCGGCCGACCAGGCGATGAAGGTGATTGTCAACTGCGTGACGACGATTCAGTCGGTACTCGAGGAGCTTGGACGTTTGCGGTCATTCGAGACGATCGTCTACCACGACGACACGAAGATTCTGGATATCGAGCGCAAGATCAAGCGTCAGTTCGAACAGTTGGAGAAACCGACGACGGTCTGAGGATTGACGGATACAAGTGATTCAGCGGTTGCCCGGCTTGCAGTCGGGCCTTTTTAATGCCTGTAACGGGTTATTCTCGCCGACTGATGATGATGGTGGAGTTGGTGCCGCTCACCGAGACAGTGGCGCCACCGCCGCCAACTTGCAGGGTGCCGGTCTGCGTTTCACCCACTTTACTGAGTTCAACAGGCAGGGGGCTTTGGATACGTCCGCCGATGGCCTGGGCGTTCACCGTCAAGTTAGCATCGTCTGAGACGAAGAGCTCGATAATGCCCGAGGTGGAGCTGATCACAGAGCCCGAGTAGTCGGCGTTGCGCAGGGCGACGGTGATCGGTCCCTTGGTATTGGTCAGGTTGACCGGGCCGAACAAGTCGAGCGCATCGATGGCACCCTGGTTGTTGGTAGCCGTGAAACTACCGCCGAGCTCGCGGGCACTGATGATGGCGTTGACATTGCGGACCGTGGTGGATCCGGTCACGGATTCCACGTGTAGCGGCCGGTAGGCATTCTGGGCGTTGAGGTCACCGCGAAGGTGACTTACCTCGATCGGACCGTTGGAGTTGTCAATCTGGACGCTTCCAATATGGTCACGGACCTCGATTGGCCCGGTGTTGCCGATGCGGACCTCTCCACGAGAATCGACTACCGTAATGGTGCCGGTGGTGTTGGATATGCTCATATCGCCGACGATGTCTGAGACCTCAATCGTGCCAAGGCTGTTGGTGACATCAAGGGTGCCCGAGATATCGGTAAGAGAAAGGTCGGAGACCTCGGTGGCTACGGTCAACTCTGCAGCAATGTCGTTGGCGGTGACACGGCTGTTGCTGCCGAGGATGGTTACTGGTGCGTTCATTTGCGAGACATGGATATCGCCGAAGGAACTGCTGGCAGATACCGGGTTAGCCTGTGGTGTTTTCAGCCGCATGTTGCAACTGACAACGCGCTTGCTGGGATCGGAGAGCGAAGGCAGGACGATTTCCACCACGAGTCCCGCGGAGCCCTGGTTGAGTTGGAGTTCGACCTTCTCGGTCAGCCGTTTCGCTTCCGACTCTGTCTTTGCGGCCACTTCCACCTCGGCATGGACAACGGCGAAGTCCTTGGGCCATCCGATCACCGTTACCCGGCCGATAGGGTTCTCGACCTGGATTGGCAACCCGCCTGGAATTGTCTCGGTAGAGTCAGAGAACACCTTAATCATGCCGACTTCGCCGGGACGTCGAACAAGTACCCGTCGTGATTCAGGAATGTTGAACGTCACCTCACCTTTACCGCGTGAGATCGACGTGTAGTCTTTGCCCTGGGGGAATACGACCACCGGGGGCGCGGGCACATCCTTGATCAACCTTTGGGTCTCCTGCCAATTGATACTGGCATCAACGTCCAGGTTCTCAAGGGCCTTGGCCAGAGAATCGGCCCACGACTCCCACATCTCGGCCTGTTCATCTTCGGAGAGCTTGCTTGCTTCCCTGGCGGCCTTTATACCTTCAATGGTCCCCAGTAAGCCTATCGAGACGGCGTGGGCGACAACTTCTGACAGGGAATCGACGAAATAGGCGCTGACGAGCTTCAGGTCCGCGTCGTCTTCGGCCTCGTCGATGACCTCATACTCGAGCTGTTCCTGAAGGATGAGCAGGTCCTGGTGCAGGTGATGAGCCTGTTTGACAAGCTTCCGTTGCTCGTTGCTGGGCCGCTTGCCGATCATCTCCTCCATGAGCTTGTCAGCAATCTCCTCGGCCTGATCCGACATCTTCTGCAGGTCCTCGGTGAGGCGGTCGACATCAACGTGGTAGATGCCCTCGTCGAGCTTCGCCCTGGCCTTGGCCAGCATGCGTATCAGGGCTTTTGCGTGGGCCTCTTTGGGAGTTCTCTGGAAGTACCCGGTATAGTCGTCGATTGTCTCTTCGAGCTGGTCCAGAACATAGATATACGATCGAGCCAGTGCCCGGGCCTCGCCCTTGAGCTTGATCTGGTCTTTCTTCTCGCCGCGCTCAAAGTCTGTCGATGGGGGCAAAGCCTGTGACGCAGCTACCATCGGCAAAAGGAGGGTCAGTAAAAGACCAATGGCGATTGCCAGCAGCCCGGCATTGAGATTAAGTCCGGCCTTCGAAGCCAGTCGGGCCGGAGGGATATGTGCTCTTTCCGGTCGTGTCATCGTTACATCATACAGCCGTTGGCGCCGAAGTATCCCAGGGGTGTTCCCGGCAGGGCTCGGAGCCTTGTGGCGGTGTCGGTGTTGTGTTTGCTAAGCTACACTCATAAAACAACATAGGTCAACAATCTTTCGTTAGTCCCTTAAAAAACGGCCCTGCTACGCGAGGGCCGCAGTCCTTTTGTCCCTACTTCTCCAATACGGATTGCGGCGGATGATGTTTCTTTTTCCGGAGGCTGCAAAGACCGATTTTCGGAGTTTTTCGCTAATGGTCTCGATGCTGGTCAGAGGGCATAAGTCGCTCATTTTCAAAACATTGTGCCGAACTGCAGGGAGATTCTACCCTGTGTTGAGCGGACATCATGGGCGATACCGGTGACCTGGTTACCGGTGTCATCCACTCCGGGCGTGGCGCCATCGTCGCCGTACCAGACCTGGGTCTGGTCGCCCGAGGCGCTCAAGGTGACGAATTCGGCCCGAAGTTCTACAAATGGGTTTTTGGGTCCGCCGGAGGGGAGGTTAAAACGGGCGGCGAGACTGGCCAGCACACCGGAGCCATTGCCGTTGGATTCGGCGGTTTTCCTGCGGAAGAGGTGATCATCGAAGTCGTCGTAGAAGACGGGCATGTAGCTGAGATGTGCCTCCAGGCGGTACTCATCGGGTTTGTCTATTCTGGCGGCGAAACCGATCATGGGCATGAAGTAGTGGATGCGGTATTCGATGCCCTTGCCGTCGCCTTGTTGGGGTCGTCGGACGAACGGGGGATCGGAGTAGTCGATCCACCAGCCCTCGAAGTCGATCACGTCCTGCTGGATACGGTGGAACCGAAACCCCACCCGTGGGCCAAACAGGAAGGTGTTCTTCTGGTACAGGTACCAACTGCCGTCGAGGTTGATCAGCAGTGCGCTGCCTTCGGAACCGGATTCGGTGTAGCTGAACTTGCCGTCGAAGCCGTCCTGTACGGTTGCCCAGTCATGGTCTTTCATGATACCGCCGGGGTCAGTGAAGGTGGTGTGGATGTCAAGCACGACTGACCACGGGCGGTGCTCGCGCGTGGAGTTCAGCCGGACGCCGATCCCGCCCATCACCTGGTCGAGCGGGAATTCAAGCAGACTTCGGATGGCTACCAGACGCTCCTGTTCGTCGATACCCAGCCCTGAGATCTCATACTCGGTCTCACCGAAGGCATAGCCACCGTTGATGTTGGGAATGATCTTGAGTTGTGCTGATTGCGCCGCGACGGGTAGCAAGAGCAGCATGGCGATTCCGAACAGCAGCAGGCGAGATTTCACGTGTCGTCCTTTCGTGGTGCCGGGCTCTTTGCGGCGTGGTTCCATAGGCCAAGAACGGGGATGGACAGGATATTGTTCACTCGGCCACACCTGTTTGGTTACTGCGGGATGAACAGGGCGGAAAAATCCTGCAGGGAGTGCGCAATAATGACTGGCCAGATCCGCTTGGTACGCAGAAACAGCAGGGCGAACATGGCACCGTAGACGGATATCACAATGAACCCCGGCCAGCCCTGGTAGGCATGACAGGCACCGAATGCGACCGAGGAGACAATGACGGGGATGAGCCACGAGTTGAGCTTGCCCAGCAGGCGTAATCTGGTCATCAGATAGCCGCGGAAGGCGGCTTCTTCGCAAAAGCCGGCCGTGAAAGAGACCAACACCCAGACGACTTTACCGAGCGGGTCTTGCGGGATAAGGAAGACGAGTTCGCCGGGCATGGGCAGGCCAATCTGTCCCAGGAACCAGGCCAGGGCGGAAAGTATGAGGTTGGCGGCGAGCAGAAAAGCGATGGCCCAGAGGAAGTCTACTCCTTTGATGCGCACAAAGCCGAGACCTCGCAGGCCGGTGCGCTCGCGGTAAGCAGTCAGGTACAGCAACAGGAAGATGCCCCACTGGACAACGATGGTCGCTATAAGCATCACCAGCAGGACGCCCTGGTTGATGTTCTCGAGCTGTTTGGCGAAGTCCTCGCCGGCCAGAAGTGACTGGGCGGGGTAGATCAGCAGCAGGAAGATCAGCGAGATCCAGGTCAGGATCGATCGGCGGTAGTCCTCATTGCCCCACTGGAGTTTGAAGCGTTCAAACGGCGATTGTCCGGCGTAGGCAATCTCGGGGTCGCTGGCAGGGGAGCTGTAAGGATATTCAGGTTCTGGTCGGTCCATGTCGGTGTTTCCATCCTTGTCTGTGATGCGCCCAATATTAGATCAGTCGGCAGAATTGGCAAGTATCAACTGGCTGTTTCGGTTGATATGCAGATGTGATTCACATGATATCATCGGCGGCGTTCTTGCTCGATGTGATGTTACTGCCATGTGGTAGCCGGCGGGTAGATCCCGTGCGTACTTGGGGGCACAAAGGAGGCGAGTAATGGCACGACGCAGGATTATCTATCACGACTGGTTGGCCCGGGAACGGGCTGTGGACCAGTCGGGTGAGGTGAGCAATGGCGCAGACAGCGAGATCGACCAGCACGTCCAAAGGGCGCTGGCAACGTTGTCCGAGAACGAGCGCGAGTTCATTGTCCATTTCTATTTCATGGGGCAAACCGAGCAGCAGATAGCCAAGGCGACGGGGAGGACGGTCATACGTGTGCACGCACTGCACCGTCGAGCGGTCCGAAAGCTCCGGCGATCGCTGGGCGGGTTTGTAGCAGAGCGTTTCGGTCTGGAGTTAGGTGGGCGGGCGAGCGGGTGTCCTGTCTGTGAATCGGAGTTCGCCGCTGAAATTGATTGGATAATCGCCAATCGAGATCGGAAAGCTACCTGGCGGCCGGTCATGCGGGAGATACACGAGAGTTTCGGAATTCAGATACGCAGTCCGCAGGTATTGATCGGGCACGAGCGGTATCATAGTCGTAGCCAAAGGAGGCAAGATAATGGTCAGTGATGCGACGAATCAGCGTAAGGACGATCCATTGCGCAAGGTGCGCGGTGAGCACTGTGTGAATGTCCATGTATCGTTCGAGATCAAAGAGCAGCTCAGGGCGCTGGCGGAGCGGTACGATCGGACGATGTCGGATATGGTCCGAGCGGTGTTGAAGGTTGGGATACCGATGATGCAGGGACTGTCCGAGGCGGAAGAGGTGATGGTGCGGGAGTATATTGATTTGTTCCGGCGGTTGCGACAGGTGCGAGCGATCAAAGATATCTGATTGTGCCGCTTGGGCTACGGGGCAGAAAATCCTTGAGTATTGCGGTCGATCTTGCTATACTCTGCCGATTCAGCGGAGACATATTAGAAATGTATGAGAAACAGCGTACAATAGCTCGTGAGATTTCCATTTCCGGCGTGGGTCTGCACACCGGGAACCACTGTACGATGACGTTCAAGCCGGCGCCGCCGGATCAGGGGATTCGGTTTGTCCGGACCGATGTCGAGGGACATCCGTGGGTTCAGGCCGATGTTGACCACGTGGTTGACATTTCGCGCGGGACGACCCTGGAAAAGGGCGACGCACGGGTACACACGGTGGAGCATGTCCTGGCGGCTTTTGCAGGTCTGCAGCTGGACAATATGATTGTCGAGCTGGACAACAACGAGCCGCCGGTGATAGACGGTTCAGCCAAACCGTATGTGGACAAGCTGCTCGAAGCCGGGATTGAGCAACAGGACGCTGATAAGGTGTATCTGGAGATCGACACACCGATGGCCTACAGCGAGAAGGATCGCGGGGTGGACCTGGTGGTGGCGCCATCGGATGACCTTCGAATAACTTTCATGATCGACTACAAGAATCCGGCCCTGGGAACGCAGTACACATCGCTGGTTGACCTGGAGAAGGAGTTTGTAGATGAATTCGCGGCGGCTCGGACGTTCTGCTTCTTGTCGGAGGTGGAGATGCTGCGCGAGGCGAATTTGATCAAGGGTGGCTCGCTGGATAACGCGGTGGTTATCTATGATCTTGACATTGACAAGGACAAGGTCCAGTTGGAACGGATTCGCAAGGCCGTGGGGCTGGATGGTGACGTGTTTGTTGCCGAGAGCGGTATTGTCAACGATGTGCCGCTCCGCTTCTACAACGAGCCGGTGCGTCATAAGACACTGGATTTGCTGGGTGATCTGTTCCTGATCGGGGTGCCCTTCAAAGGTCACGTGCTGGCTGCACGTTCGGGACATAAGGCGAACGTGGCGCTGGCGCGGAAGATGCGGGAGCTGTACAAGAAGCGCAAGTTCGCCGGGAAGTTCGGCAAGCCGAGCGAGACGGCACTGCTGGATATCAACGCGGTGCTGGGA
>WJKG01000439.1 GCA_014729205.1 candidate division GN15 bacterium
ACTATCTCGATGACATCAAGCGCCTGTCCGAGTACTTCGCCGATCAGCATCACCTGGTGCAGATGAGCCAGGCAATCAAGAATACCCTTGCTGATCTCAAGCTCAACGTGCATATTCAAGGCGCACTTGCGGCGCTGTCTCTCCAAATGACCCAGACAGCGTCCGGACAGACCGCGAGCCGATAATGTTATCGACTTGCGGTACAACGGATAAGGAGTAACTCCATGGCTGAGCTGTACCTGGTGGAATTCCGGGGGTCACGCAAGGAGTTTTTTTATAATTCCTATTACCACAACTTCCAGATCCCCGAATACGTGATCGTCCAGGTGGATCGCGGCGAGGACATCGGCCTGCTCACCAAGCGCATCGACAAAGAGATCGAATTCTCCGAAGACACCCGTCCGCGCTCCATCCTCAGGCCCGCCAATGAAGGAGACCTCCAACACAAGGAACTGCTCCACCAGAAAGAGCAGGAGTATCGCAAGGAGATTGTGGGGATGATCGAAGGTCACGGCCTGCCCATGAAGGTCGTCGATGTGGAATGCCAGTTCGATGGCAACAAGCTGACCACCTTCTTCACCGCCGACCACCGTGTGGACTTCCGTGCCCTCGTGAAGGACATGGCCGGTCGCTACCGGACACGAATAGAACTGCGCCAGATCGGTGTGCGCGATGAGGCCCGCCGCCTTGGCGGCTACGGTATCTGTGGCCGACGGCAGTGTTGCAACGCCTTTATCCGTAACTTCGAACCGATCTCCACTCAGCACGCCCGCGAGCAGGATCTCCCGCTCAACCCGGCCAAGATCTCAGGCAATTGCGGCCGCCTGCTCTGTTGCCTGCGCTACGAAGCCCAGTTCTACCAGGACGCCAGACAACGCTTCCCCAAACCGGGTTCATCGGTGAAGACCAAGCAGGGCGACGGCGTGATCGACCGAATCGATATCTTCAACGAGGAAGCGGTTGTGGTCAGCCATGAGGACCGCGTCTACTTCCGGTGCAAGGATCGCGATATCTACGAAGTCGAGGGCGAACCGGTGGAACCACCACCACCTCGGACTGTGGAGGGGACCGAAGAGGAAGTCTCCGAGGAAGACCTCAAGAAACTTGAAGGGGAATGAGCGCTCGAGCGCCATCACTATAGACCAGAGCCTGACTCAAAGCGTACGGAGCAAACACTGTGGCACAGCCCTTCTATGTAACCACGCCGATCTACTATGTGAATGACAGCCCGCATATCGGCCACGCCTACACTACCATCGCCGCCGACATCATGGCCCGTTTCCATCGCCTGGCCGGACGTGAGGCATTCTTTTTGACCGGTACCGATGAACACGGCTCCAAAGTAGCCGAGGCCGCCGAAGCCGCCGGCATGAGCGAGATAGAGTTCTGTGACAAGACCGTCAAGACTTTCCAGGAAGTGTGGGAACGGCTGGATATCGGCCATGATGACTTCATTCGCACCACTTCCGAACGTCACGAAAAGGCCGTGCGCAAGATTCTCGATGCCATGCGCGGTGCTAAGACCGACGACGGCCAGGAGGTCATCTACTCTGGCTACTACGAAGGCCTCTACTGCACCGGCTGTGAAAAATACCTGACTGAAAGAGACCTCGTCGACGGTAAATGTCCCGACCACAACCGCGAACCCGAAGTGCTCAAAGAGAAGAACTACTTCTTCCGGCTCTCCGCTTTCACCGGCAAGATCCGCGACAAGATCGAATCCGGAGAACTGCGCATCCTCCCCGAGGAGCGCCGCCGTGAAGTCCTTGGCCTCCTCAAGCAGGACCTGCCAGACTTCTCGCTCTCGCGCGAGCGCGTCAAGTGGGGCATACCGCTTACATTCGATTCCAGCCAGTCCGCCTATGTGTGGGTCGACGCCCTCACCAACTATATCTCCGCCATCGGCTATGCCGACAACCCGCTGACATTCGACAAATGGTGGAACGAGGCCGAGGTCGTCCATCTCATGGCCAAGGACATCCTCAAGTTCCACTGTCTCTACTGGCCGGCCATGCTCATGGCCGCCGGCGTCAAACTACCCGAGACCATCTTCCTGCACGGCTTCTTCACCGTCGATGGCGCCAAGATGGCTAAGTCGCTCGGCAACAAGATCGATCCCAACGACATGGTCGATGATTTTGGAGCCGATGCTACCCGCTACCTGTTGCTGACCCAGTATCCCTTCGGTCACGATGGCGACGTGCAGGCGAGCCGCTTTGTCGGCCAGTACAACACCGATCTTGCCAACGACCTGGGCAACCTCGTCTCCCGCGTGGCCAAGATGGTTATGACCAACTGCGAGGGACAACTCCCTTCGGCCCACGACGATCTGCCCGGTCTTGAGGAACTGAAACTGCAGGCGGAGAATCTGGCCGACAACGCTTATGAGTACATTCAGAACTTCCGTATCGGCGCTGCCATAGAGGAAGCCATTGCCCTCGTACGCGCCACCAACAAGTTCTTTAACGACACCGCCCCGTGGAAGATGGCCAAAGCGGGGAAGACACAGGAATTGGGCGGTGTGCTCAACGCCTGTTGCGAGGCTCTGCGGATGGTCTCAGTCACCCTCTTTCCTGTGATGCCGGGGAAGATGCGGGAGCTTCGACACGTCCTTTCGCTTTCCGATGACACCCTGGATCTTCAGAACGCCCGTACCTTCAGCTTCCTGAAGCCTGGCACGCCGATCAGGGTGGAGAAGCCCATCTTCCCCCGCCTCGATGTCAAAAAGAAGGCGGCCGGTGAGGCAAAGAAGGACACGACGAAGACAGACAAAGCCGCCAGCGAACCCGGCCTGCTCGATATCTCCGAGTTCGCCAAAGTGCAACTACGCGTCGCCTTGGTGCTCAAAGCCGAGAAGGTAGAGGGCGCCGACAAACTGCTCAAACTGCAGGTCGACATTGGCAACGAGAAGCGCCAGATTGTCGCCGGAATAGCCCAGCATTACACTGCGCCTGAAATCCTCGGTAAACGCGTGATTGTTGTGGCCAACCTCAAACCGGCGAAGATCCGGGGCGTGGAATCACACGGTATGCTCTTGGCTGCCAAACGCGGCGACCAACTCTGCGTTGTGACAACCGACCTCGAAATGCCCCCGGGAGCACCTGTTAGCTGATGATTGACTCGCACTGCCACCTCGACTTCTCCGACTTTGATGGTGAACGCGACCAACTGGTCGCCAACGCCGCCGAAGCTGGCGTGCACACCATTGTCAATATCGGGATCGACCGGTCCACGTCGCAGAAGTCCATTGATCTGGCCGAGCGCTTCGACTCCGTATACGCCACAGTCGGCTTTCATCCTCACGACGCCAGGAAGTTCACGCCGCAGGCACTGGCCGCGCTCCACACGATGGCCGATCACCCCAAAGTGCGTGCCATCGGCGAAATCGGGCTGGATTTCTATCGCGACCTCTCGCCCCGCGATACCCAGCGGCGCGTCTTCCGCCAGCAACTTGAACTGGCACTTGAAACCAGACTACCTGTTGTGATCCACACCCGCGAGTCCTTCCGGGAGAGCGTCGATATCGTCCGCGATTTCATGGCCGACCTGACCGGCGCCGTCTTCCATTGCTTCCCGGGCAGCATCGATGAGGCCTTCGAAGTGATTGACATGGGGTGCATCATCAGTGTCGGGGGAGTAGTCACCTATAAGAAGTCACGAATGGCCGATGTTGCCGCCGAGGTCCCCCTTGACAAGATAATGCTCGAGACCGATGCTCCCTACCTCACGCCGCATCCGTTCCGCGGCAAGCGCAACCAACCCGCCTACAT
>WJKG01000042.1 GCA_014729205.1 candidate division GN15 bacterium
ATTGTCTGGCACTCTGGTCATGAACGACTCAAACGCATCGGCCGTAAACATGGTGCCGGTAGGATTGTTCGGGTTGGCCAGGTAGACGATCCTGGTACGCTCGTCGATACCGTCAGCAATGGCATCAAGGTCGAATCCCCAGTTCTTGAGTGGAATCAGTTTGAGCTCGTGGCCGAGTTTTTGGGCGCTAACATAGATGCCGATGAAAGTTCCTTCGGCGGTCAACAGGTGCTCGCCCTTATCCATGAAAGCGTTGATGGCACAGCTCAGGAGCGAATCGGTGCCGTGTCCGCAAATGATTTGACCTGGCGATCTCCCGAGTTGCTCGGACAGGGCCTCTACCAACTGCGGAGCGCCAGGATCGACGTATCGATGCAGTTGGTTGACGGTCTTCTCAATAGCGCTCACGGCCTTCGGGCTTGGCCCGAGAGGATTCTCATTCGATGCGAGCTTGACGATGCGCGTGAGTCCTTTCTCCCGGGCGACCTCATTGATCGGCCTTCCCGGCTTATAGGGCTTCAAATCGGCGATATGCTCTGGGACCGGAATGGGCCCCTCGCTGTTTCTCCTGGCTGTCATACTGATCTCACCTCATAGCAATGTGCATCATGCACACTGACGTAGTTGCTGACCGTAACATCTTCGAACCGTTCTTGTTCCGACTCCGTTTTCACTCCGCCGCGTTGTTCTACTCTTTGAGCCACGATTGCGGATAGGACTCGTCGAGTGATTCCTTCACGGGAAGTGTCAGCGTAAGCGGCTGGAACGTGTCTATCATTATGGCGTATTCGTTGGTCTCTTTGGCGCCAATACTGGCCTCGGTCTTGCCTGGCTGTGGTCCATGGGGCATCCCGGAAGGGTGCAGGGTGATCGAGCCCTGCTTGATGCCCTTGCGAGACATGAAGTTGCCCTCGGCGTAGTACAAGACCTCGTCGCTGTCGATGTTCGAATGGAAGTACGGTGCTGGAATCGAATCCGGGTGGAAATCGAACAAACGCGGCGTGAAGTTGCAAAGGACAAATGTCTGCGTCTGCAGCAACAAGTGCACCGGCGGCGGCTGGTGTATCTTGCCCACAATCGGGCAGAAGTCATGAATGTTGACCGCCCAGGGATAGTTGTAACCATCCCAGCCCACCACATCGAAGGGGTGGTGCGGGACAGTGAGTTCGTGAAGCTGGCCGCGAGCCTTCAGTATGATGACGAATTCGCCTGATTCATCGCGGGGTTCGAGATACTCGGGTAGCTTAATATCACGTTCACAGATCGGGGCTCCTTCAACAAACTGGCCGTACTCATTGCGGTACTTAGACGGGATATCGTAGGCGGTGGCGGATTCACAGATCAGCAGCTTGTTGCCCTCAGTCTGCTTGAATTCCAGACGGTAGGTAGTGCCTTTGGGAATGATCAGTTGGTCGCCCGGCACAAACGGGATTCGTCCGTAGTCGGATTCCATGACACCTTCGCCGAAGTGAACGTAGATGTACTCATCAAACTGGTTGCGGAAGAAGCGGTCGGTGTTTTCGGTAGGGGCTGAGATAGAGATTACACACGTGTCATTGAACAGGCATCGTCGTCTCGACCAGATGAAATCACCGGCCACGGCGATATTGTCCGTGAAGAAGTGCGTGTATACAAGGGGGGCGTTCGGCCACTCGGCAGAGTCGGGCATATCGATCAGTTTGCGCCGCAGTAGCTTGGATGGCATGTTGATATGGTACTTGTTCGAGAAGACACCGGAAAACCCCAGGGTGCTGAATAGCTCCTCGCGATAGAGCGACTTGCCATCCTGCTTGTAGTGCGTCGTATGGGGCTTGCGAGGAATGTGTCCGAGTCTATGGTAGAATGGCATACATATGCTCCAGTGTGGTTGATTCGTTCATGGTTCTTACAGGCTGCCGCGCGCCATCTGGTCGCGTTCTATGGCCTCGAAGAGGGCCTGGAAATTGCCGTGGCCGAATCCCTCGCTACCGCCCTGGCGCTGGATGATCTCCAGGAACAGAGTCGGCCGGTCGCCGATGGGCTTGGTGAACAACTGAAGCAGGTAACCGTCACCTTCGTTGTCCACCAGGATCCCTCGTTCCTGCAGGTCGTCCCAGTTCTCCTTGATCTCGAATCCCTTTGCCTTCTGGTCCTCGTAATAGGTATCCGGGACAGAAAGAAACTCGACACCGTTGGCTCGGAGCGCTGAGATGGACGATATGATGTCATCGGTAGCTATAGCAATGTGTTGCACGCCGCTGCCGTTATACTCGTCGATATACTCTTCAATCTGAGAACGTTTGAGTCCCTCGTATGGTTCGTTGATAGGATTCCTGATCGCGCTGTCTGAGGACCGTACCACCTTGGACAGCAGGGCCGAGTACTTGGTGGAGATATCCCCGGGACCGAAATCGACAAAGGTCTCGAACTCCAGCGCTTTCTCGAAGTACGATGCCCACATATTCATCTCGTTTACGCGGACATTGCCGACGATGTGATCGATGTTCTTGATCCCGGTATCCTGGCGATCCAGTGTGATCTTCTGCCGGGGCTCGTCGAAGCCCGGGCGATGGATACCTTTGTAGTCATCGCGGTTGACGAACATGAGCTGGGTGTCATCATACAGCTTGATGGCCGCCTCGATGAACACTCCGTTGTCATCTTTGTATTCGCGTGGAGGGATAACCGGGACCGCGCCGTTCTTGGTGGCTTGATCGAAGACATGTTTGACGTCGTCGACCTCCATACTCCATCGCTTGACGCCATCGCCATGCTCGGATACAAAAGCTGATACCTCGCAGCGTTCGGCCTTTATGGTCGAGGTAATCACGAACTTGAGGTCGTTTTTGGTAAGATAGAAGGACATGCGGTCGGGCGAGCCTGTTTCGGGCCCTTTGTAGCCGACAATATCCAGTCCCATTGCCTTGGCCCACCAGAAGGCTACCATGCGAGCTGAGCCCACGTAGAGTTCCAGGTAGTCGTAGCCACGGATTCCCAATGTATTAGCCATGATAAACCCTCTCTAACGGAAATGCGGGTTAAGCGACCGGTCAACCAGGCAGGGCGAGTGCATTCGCCTGTGCGTCTTCTCCCTCCCCGCATGATTTGGAGACGACTTATGGTACCGGCAACCGGCCGGAGATTACAGTTTGTGCCTGAACAAGATAGGATGAAACAGCATCGGGCGCAACCGCTTTGGCCAAGTAGCCAATTTGCCGGGAGTTAGAAGCTGAAAGATATACGAACGATTGATGAACTGGACGTTGAGCCGGCGTGTCCATCCGAGGGATAAGCGACATCGTCAAGATTGAAGAATAGCTCGGCAATCAGCCATCCGGCGAGAGCACCGAAGACGACGTCGGAGAAGTAGTGTTTCCAGGCATGGATGCGACTGAACCCGACAAAGGAAGCCCATGAGAAACAAACTGTCGGCGGGAGCCACTGCCAGTCCCGATAATCGGATGGGCTCATTTTGTTTCGCATAACGGTACGGGTACGCAGGTTCAAGTAGGCCATGCTGAAGAAGGCGGAGGAGGTGTGGCCGGAGAAGAACGAACGCCGGTCATAGCGGTAATCGTAGTCGGCGCGTCGGGAGGCTATTTCCGGGTGCATGTAGACCAGTGGCCGGGGTCGGGCAAAGAGGCCTTTATAGATATCGGTGACACCTTTTGTCGCAACCAGCCCGGCGCTGAACAGGAAGAGGTCCTGCAAGGCGTCCTTATCCCTATTGTGACGCGGCCAGGACACATTAAAGGAGGTCATGACCATCGATGTCACCAAGGGTGTTGCCGGAGCACCGAACGGACCATCGAGGAAGTTGGTGACCTCGGGGTCTGGCTTCCCTCCGAACCATCGCGCGAATACGCGGTCAAGCAAAAACGGTCCCCCTATCCACGGGGCACGGGTAGAGTCGAGCTTCTTGGCCAGGTGGCCAAGTCCGGCGACGGCAGCAGAGGCGCCGCTGATGGTGGCGACATCGCCAGCGGAAAGATACTCCTGGGCATGGGCGGCAGGAACAACTGCTACGACCAGAAGCAACACAAATGTCGTCGAGGTGACAACTCGCACAAACTTCCCCTTTACAGCTTCGACCACGATACATGATGATGGTCTATTCCGAGCTGATCGAGAGCGGCGAAGAAGTGCCCCAGGGTAAGCAAGTAGCGATCTGACTTCTCGATGATGTCTTCTCGGATGGTCGGTGAGACGTTACTGTAGAAGTAATGTCCGGACTGAGCATTCACGTGCGCAATGACCGGCTTACCCTTTTCATGCTCAATGAAGAATGCACCCGCAGTCAGCAGGGGTTCACCCGGGAAAAGGAAGGCGTGGTTGGCACGCGGTACCTTCTTGCCCGTTTCGCGGGCTATTCGTTCGACCTCTTCGCGGAGCAATTCGCGGGCAAAACGGATCTTCCCGCTGGGCGCGATACCGAACAGGTATTCGCCGGGTTGCAGGGTGTCAAATCCTTTGCGAGTGAGGGTTTCCATGATGCTTACATCGCCGTCGCGTGAGAGGAATCTACGATATTCATCCTGCAACATCGGGTATTCTTTGTTGGGCCAGGCAACTTCGGGAGCCTTGTGCGTCAGGACGGCAAGCAGCGAGTCCGAGGGTACAAAGCTGATGATGCCGCGCGCGAACGGCGTGTGAATAGGTTCATGGGCGTGGAGAAAGTCCTTGTAGTTCTGATAACCGGGGATGACATATCCCGGTGGCTCAGCATAGATAGAGTATTCCGGCGGAAGGCCCCAGGCAAAGGCGCGTGGTGGTTCAACCTCGTCGATGCCCTGATCGATCATGTAGAGGTAGTTGGACACAGCCTGAGCGTAATCATCGAGCCTGTCATCATCGGGAGGCTCGACGGCCAGGAGCACGTGTTCAGCCCAGATCAGCCATCGCAGTTGTCCTAAGGTGAGGATTTGAATGTAGTGTTCCTGTCCCCGGTACTTGATCAGCGCCATGGCACCGCGGTAGCCGGCGGGCTCGGAGCGTCGGGAGGACTCGAGGTTTTCCCGATATGCCGACAGGTGCAGAAGACTCTCGCGAGCCTCCAACGAATCGCGTGCGACGCGGAAACTCTCCAGATCCGGGCAGACGACGCGGACAGTCTGGTAGAGCCGACGGATCTTCGTGATGTCAGATTCCAGAAGCGGGTCAAGCGGACCGGTGATCAAAAAACCGCGCTCTTCAGGAAAGACGATCTCCATCAGGTACTGCAGCTCCATTTGCTGGGCTGCTACCAGTGAATCGAACGCCTGCCCCCGTACTGGAGGCTCGGGGTAGTATTCGGCGGTCGCCGTCGTCGCCGCAACCAGACACGAGGCGGCCAGTAGTAGAATGAGAAAAGGATTCTTGCTGTGCGTTGCGCGCAAACTCGTATTATTCACGTTTTCTTCCTTTTGTGCTTCAGTCTATATGCTGCAGGCCAACCAGTTGGAAGCGCTGGCTGTCGGAGTGATACCACAACCACAGGCGCACCGGCTTGGTGCGGCCATCGCCGCGATAGCTGCGAATGTCCAGTCGGAAATGGTGGTCTTTGGGGGTACCATTCCCC
>WJKG01000440.1 GCA_014729205.1 candidate division GN15 bacterium
CCGATGGCTCGGGTACCGGTAGTTTCACCAGCTCGCTGACGGGCTTGACCGCAAACACGCCTTATTACGTGCGGGCGTATGCGACAAACAGCGCGGGTACGGGCTATGGAATTGCACAATCGTTCACAACGGCAGCCCAGCCAACTGCTCCGGTAGTGACTACATCTGCCGTCAGTGCCATTACCCAGACGACGGCCCAGTGTGGCGGCAATGTTACCTCCGATGGCGGGGCCGCAGTCACCTCTCGGGGCGTTTGCTGGAGTACGAGCCCGACGCCTACCATTGCAGACAGCAAGACCACCGATGGCTCGGGTACCGGTAGTTTCACCAGCTCGCTGACGGGCTTGACCGCAAACACGCCTTATTACGTGCGGGCGTATGCGACAAACAGCGCGGGTACGGGATATGGAGAAGAGAGATCGTTCACAACGGAATCGCAAGGCGGGCCTGATTCAACCGGCACTGTAACGGATATTGACGGCAACGTCTATCAGACGATTAAGATCGGCGACCAATGGTGGATGGCGGAGAATCTTAAGGTGACTCATTACCGCAACGGCGATCCGATACCGCACGTGACCGATTACGGTACCTGGTCAGGGCTTTCTACGGGAGCGTACTGCGAATACGACAATAACCCTTCTCATGTCGCGACCTATGGGAGATTGTACAACTGGAATGCGGTAGACGACAGCCGGAACATAGCTCCGGTTGGCTGGCATGTGCCCAGCGATGCCGAGTGGCAGACATTGGTTGATTATCTTGGTGGCTCTGGCGTTGCGGGTGGGAAAGTGAAAGAAGCGGGATTGGCTCACTGGGCCAGCCCCAACACCGGCGCCACCAACGAAAGTGGCTTCACCGCGTTGCCTGGCGGCTACCGCAGCAGCACTGGTACCTTCTACAAAATGAGTATCCAAGCCTACTTTTGGTCTTCGACGGAGTACGGTAGTAACGACGCGTGGGGCCGAGACCTGTTTTACCTCAATTCGCAGGTCGACCGTTTCAACTACGGTAAGCAGGACGGTTTTACTGTTCGTTGTGTCCGGGATTGATTGACTATTTGACTATTTGACAATTACGGGGCGAAGCCCCGTCGAAAACATTTTTGAGCATGGCCCCGGTGCCCGGTGCCCCACAGCTTGCTGTGAATAGTAATGCTAGACCTATTGGGTGCGCTTCCTTCTTAGCACGTCCATCCCTGATTTAGGTCAGAGAACTACACACTATGCCGATGCAACCGTTACAAATGTAGGGCAGAATGCCGTAGGCGTTCTGCCATTGTGAGCTCCAAGATCGAATCATAAACACGGCAGGACGCCGACGATGGGATTCTGCCCTCAAAATACTGATCTTGCCATTGGATTAGTGCCGTTATCCCCCCTACACCTGCAGTACTTTGATGTCCCCCACAAAACTGCTGATCGCGATATACAGCTTCTTCTCGGCCCCCTCGTAATCATCTGTCGCCACTTCCAGCGTGTTACCCAGCCCGTCGGATCGTCGACCCAATACATCCATGTCACCGGCAAAACTGTTCGCATGCACGAACACCTGCCAGTCGCGCGGTACAAACACCCGCACATCCCCCAGAAAGTCCGAGATAATCAGTCGGTTCAACCCCTCGCCAAGCTCCGCGCGAGAGGCAATGATCTCAATATCACCGACGAAACTCGACACCTCAATATTGCGCATGTTGACGCCGGCCAGATCCACAAACAGATCCCCCAGCGCCTTGCGATATTGCTGAAATCCCTCCCGTGACACACTTGGCCCCTGTGCCGTTTTTCCATCAAACGTCTGGCTGTGCGTCTCGGCTTTGGCGCTTCCGGTCGCACGCTGAGCGCCTGCGGCCGGACCACTGGTGGCTGTCGAAGCCTGCTAATACGAGTTGAAGTGTTCCGTCATTCGGTCCTGCTCCCGCTTCTTACGAATAATCAACCATGCCCCCACCACAATGAGCCCCAGCGGGATCAGCGTCCCCACAAAGTCGCCGAAATCGAAATAGACGATTCCCAGACTCCGAATCAACAGCAGGAACCCGATGACGATCAGGATCAATCCAAATGTGACTTTTCGCTTATCCATTGTCTCGCAATCAACCAGTTAGCAGTTTCATTGTCAATACGTAATGTCGCCCAATCAGTTGCACCTTCTGTCCAGACTTGCTGTCACGCCGCTTGACTAATCCGCCTACAGGCTCTTTATTTGCCAAGATTTTGTCAACAAATACGCAAGTATCCCAGGAGGAAACATGGCTCGTTCTCTTACCAAGATCACCGACCTCACCGCCGATGAGGTCCGCGAAGTGCTCACTCTCTCCGCTGACATGAAAAGCGGGAAGATTACTCCCAAGTCGCTCGAAGGCAAGTCCGCGGCCTGTATCTTCACTAAGGCCTCTCTGCGCACCCGAATCTCGTTTGAGGTCGGTATCAGCGAACTCGGCGGCAACGCCCTCTATGTCACCGATAACGAAATCAAGCTCGGCCAGCGCGAATCGATCGCCGATGCCGCCCGCGTGCTCTCGCGCTATGTCGGTTTGATCATGATCCGCACCTTCAAGCAGTCCGATGTCGAAGAACTGGCCAAATACGCCTCGGTGCCGGTCGTTAACGGACTGACTGACCTGGTTCACCCGTGCCAGATTCTGGGCGACTACCTCACCGCCACCGAACACCTTCCCGGTAAAGACCGCTACCGTGTGGCGTACCTTGGCGATGGCAACAATATCGCCAATTCCTGGCTCAATCTGGCCGCGCTCATCCCCCTTGATCTCCGTATCGGTACCGCCGAGGACACCCAGCCGGATTCAGATATTGTTACAAAAGCGAAGGCCAAACCCGACAGTCGCATTGTCATTACCGCCGATCCTAAAGAAGCCGTTCAGGATGCCGATGTAGTCTATACAGATGTGTGGGCCTCAATGGGCCAGAAACATCTGGCTGATGAAAAGGCAGAGAAATTAAAGAAGTATCAAGTGAATAGCTCTCTGTTGGAGGGAGCTGACCCAAAGGCGGTAGTAATGCACTGTTTGCCGGCTGAACGCGGACGAGAAATCACCGATGAGGTGATGGACAGCCCGCAGTCCGTCGTCTTCGATGAAGCCGAGAACAGACTGCACGTCCAAAAGGGAATCATGCATTTCCTTTTGACCCACTAACGCATCGACGGCCAGTTCCAGACGGAGAGGGGCTAATCGAGAGAAAGGAGACGCGGTATGCGTTCCCAGAGTTTGTTTTTCCTTCTGGGACTGGTTGTCCTCTCGCTGTGTGCTGTAGCGTTCATCGCCTGTTCCGATGATGACAGCCCGACGACCAGTAACAATGAAGGCAACCTGAACGATCCCGAATTCCAGGCCGTTCAGGAGCAGTTGAACACCGTTGTCGCCAGCACCGTCGACATCTTCGGCGACGGCCTTGGTAACCTCAACGGCATTCCGGATGATGCCGACATGGAAGAGGTGTTGTACGGTCCCGGTGATCCGGCCGATGTCACCAACGTCGAGTACGATGAAACGACCGGTTGGCATACCATCACGATCAGCCGCGACCGCAGCACCTACAACGAGACGATCTCCGATCGCGTCCAGTTCCGCAACGCCAGCGGTACCGCGCAGGAAAGCTCCTCCGGCGCTGCCCAGCTGACCTACCAGCATACCTGGGGCCGCACCATGGATGACCAGTCGGTCACCCACGAGGACTACACCGGTCAGACCGACTTCACCTTCACCGGTATCAACGGTAGCCAGGCTACCATCAACGGTACCTTCAACTGGACCAGCAATTCCAAGTATGTCTCGGCCGACTCCACCGTCACCCGTGAGATTACCGTTCAGGCTACCCTGACCAACTTCACGGTCTATGAAGGCCAGGCCGGCTGGAACAGCAATACCTGCCCGAACGACGGCTCCATGGCTAATGTGACCATCACTATGACCTACACCAAAGACTCCGGCAACCCGGTTACCACCAACTGGAATGCCGATGTGACCTTCGACGACGGTCTCATGACCGCCGAGGTGACCCGCGGTTCGGTGACCTGGGATTACAATTCTCAGGTGTGCACCCCCTCGGTTACCGGCAACTGATATCTCTTAGGGAGCCAGGTCACAAGGACAAGTGATTGCGGGCCCAAGCAGGAAAGCCCGACCAGGGATGGTCGGGCTTTTTTCATTCCATACACTCTGAAAACACCATTTCCGTTGACATCACCGCCTGTCCGGCCTAAGCTCCCACCATGGACTCCGAGTTACTGAAATACTCCGGCTGCTTTGTTTGCGGCGACCAGAATCCTATTGGCCTCAAAGCCCGCTTCTTCTTCGATGGTTCTCAAGCCTACACCGATGTCGTCGCCGACAAGAGATTCGAAGGCTACAGCAGGATCTACCACGGGGGAATCATCTCCACTCTGCTCGATGAAGTCATGATCAAGGCCGTGCTCGCCAACGAAGTCTATGTCGTCACTGCCGAAATGACCGTCAAATTCCTGCGTCCCGTCAAAGTAGGAGACAAGCTCCACTTTCGGGGCTGGGTGACTCGCCAGCGGGGCAGGATCTGGCTCACCGAGGGTGTTGCCGAGGACGCCGAGGGGCAGGCCTATGCCTCGGCTACGGGCAAATACGTCGAAGCCTCCGGAGACCTGCGCCAGGCGCTGATGCAGTCGGTCGAATAATCTGTACAATCCGTTTCATACCAGGCCCGTCGAGCCGGTCTCGCGGCGTCGCGCAATGCATTGTTATATAGCGTGTTACGCGAACTGCCTGAAGCTGCGGTTGACTGGCACCCCCCTTGCTCCATACTTGTACCATGAGCAACGATACCCCGAGCAAAGACAAAGCGCCCCTCAAGTGCTACATTGCCACCTTCCGCAATGGCGAAATCGATCCCGACCTCCAGCAGCGCGGTTTCAGTCTGGGCATGATTGTGTTTGCCATCCCGGAGCTGGGAATCCTCTTTCGCTGCCGTGCCGATGGTAACCTCGTCGACCTGGAATTCGGCGCTTTCTTTGCCCTGTTGAAGTTCCTCAAATCCCGTCTGTCTGACTTGAAGGTCGCCAAACTACAGGTTATGTCCTCCAACCCGGAGTTCGTCTTTGCCTTCACCGGTAATACCCAGCATCTGCAAAAG
>WJKG01000441.1 GCA_014729205.1 candidate division GN15 bacterium
AACGAGCTGCAAATAGATTTTTAAAGACCCCCCTCTGTCTCACTTAGAGACAACCCTGCGTTGGGGCAGGATTTAACCACAATCCTGCCCTAATTTTTTTGCCCTGCTAATTGTATTCATATCTAACCTTGCTCGAGTTCTTGCTCAACAACTTGAATCAGCGAGTCAATAGGAATCTCTGGCGGTACCTGGGTTCGGATTCTCTTGTAGATATCAAGGCCTTCCCGCTTTTTCGGAAGATCGTCCTGGACCGTCAGCACATTGGCCAGATTGAGCAGATGAATCGGATTGCCGGGGTTCTCGGCCACGAGTGAGCGAAACAGCTTCTCGGCCTTCTGGTCTTCGTCGGCATAACCGTAATACAGCCCCAGATTCGTCATCAACTGTGGCAGCTCCCCAAGCTGATCGATAGCCTGTTCCAGCGTTGCAATAGCCTGATTCAGCGAGTCCATTTGTAACTGCACTGCGGCCAGTTCGAGATAACGGAGCGGGTTCTCCGGGTCTGCGTCCAGCAACTTCTTGCGATAGAACCACGTTTGCGGCCAGTTGCCGATCTGGCCATAATACATGTTGTAGCGTTGCAGGTAGTCCGAGGGGGCTTCACCCAGCCGCTCCAAGTTCTTCAAGGCGTCCTTGGCCTCGCCCCACGCGCGAGAGGTGTGGGCCGCATCGAGTATCGCCTGGTTGATCTCCGGGTCGCTCGGGTGAAGGTAATCGGCCTGTTTGAGCACCAGCAAGGCGGAATCGTAAATGTAGTCCCGAGCATATGAACGTCCCAGGTAGTACAGAATATCGCGGTCGGTTCCTTTGCTCTTTTTGGCCTGCTGGAGCAATTCGCGCGCCTTCAGATAATCCCCGGTCAAGTACGCAGCGATTCCCTCTTCCTTGAGCTGCTCAAACGACTTCTTGTCCTCGGAACAGCCAGCCAGCATCACAGCGAATAGCAGGCAGAGCAACAAGCGAAATCTCATGAAATCTTCCTTCATCCTCATCGTGTGAACGATCCAGCCAAAATACACATCTGGCACTTGGAATTCAAGCGGGCAGCGCGTAGTTTGAGAATATGAAACGGCTGAGCCTCATTTTCCTTCTACTGCTGATCCTGTCCAGTGGTCCCCGCGCCGCCCAGGGTCGGTTGGCTAATCAACGCCCTTCAGTAGGACTCAGTATCTCAATCGGCCAGAGAGTGCCCGCTGAGGCGGCCCCAGTGCTCCGGCGGGCGCTGTTTCGCTACCTGTCGTATCAGATGGGCCAGACTGGATTCTCTGTTGGGGAATGTGCGCCTGGACACAACCCGCTTGCAAGTATTGCGCTGGAGTTCTCAGTCGAAGCCGACTCCGAAAAACTCCCTGCGGCAACAGAGCTGGCGCGATGGATTGTCGACCCGCCTGTTGGTGATTGGGTGCTGAGGGCAGTCACAGATTCGCATACTGATGCGGACACTATCACAATACGCTCACCGGAGCCCCAACCGGCCGATTCGGCTTGTCTTCTGCCCGAGGGAGCCCTTTTCCTGATGCGGGCGAGCGATATGATTGCCAGCCAGTTCATAAATACCACACCGAGAGACCTCGGTTGGGTGGCTGAAGAAGCAGTTCCGGTGCAGATCTATGTGGACAGCACATTCCGATCACGCTATCCGCGCAGTTGGGACGGGCGTGTTGAGCACCTTATCCATAGTACCTCACTGACAATGGCGCACCAATTCGGCATGGGTCTCGACCGGCAGCATACGATGCTCGTAGACGTTGGTGGCAAACCCGGCATCAACCTGCTGAATCTGCACCTCGCCATGCACGCCCAGAAGCCAATGTCGCCTCAGATGCTGGTAATTGGCCTGTACGGCGGGCACGTGCACCCGGAGGTTGCGGGGATGCAACGAGAAGGACTGGACAAGATCGGTTACGCGAGCCTGGCGAAGCGACGTATAACCATGACCGATATTTATCTGCCCGAGGACCTCAAGCACTGGTGGCCGTGGGTGATGTCTCGTATTCTGGCGCATGAAGTGTATCACGCCCTCGGTGGGGCGGTTCACGTGTGGGACGCCGAAGCAATCATGAACCCGCTGTTTGTCTGGACCATGAGCGACTCGCTTGACCCGGTCAATAGCCGTCTGGTTCGCTCGATCGCCGTGGACAACAAATCCGCCGGCAGCAAGGCACAATACGCACAGCGGGTTCTTGATGCGGTCGATGGCTCGCTGAGCGGGTCATTGATCGACTGGCCACAGTTTGCGTATGACTTTACCGATGTTCTGGCCAGCAGCATGAAAATGCCCGAGGTAGACAGTACTCTCCGAGATGATCTGATGGCTGCCTCGGTGGGTGTGGAATTGCTCAAGTCCGGGCCCTCTGACCGGGCGGAGCAGATATATAACCGGCTGACGAAGAAGTACCCCGGCGAAGCCTCCTTCTGGTACTGGCTGTGGCGTTCACAGCCTGTGCATGTTGCCGATACCACCCTTGCTAAAGCGGCGCAGATGGGTTACTATCCGGCACAGATGGAACTGGTCAAAGGATTGAAAAGATGAAGCGCCCGCTGAAACTCAATCGAAGCACCGAAGATGCCCGTCGTTCGACGGCGGAGCAGTTGCTGGCGCTGTGTAGATTCGCTGAAATCGGCCCACGGGTGATGGACCTGCTGGCCCAGCGATTTGGCGGGCCCGACGAGATTCTCCGCGTCTCTCCCGAGGCACTGCGTGCAATCGAGGGTATGACCGAGCAGCAGGTGGAGCAAATCACCGGTGCCGCTAATCGGCTACCGGAGGCGCGCGAATATTACCGGGAGTTGCAGTCGCGGGATATCGATGTGATCACGCGGTTCGATCCTGCCTTCCCGCACAAGTTGATGGACCTCAATGACCCGCCGCCACTGCTGTACACTCGCGGAAACCTGCCACAGAACGATCGCAAGACGGTCACGCTCATGGGGTCGGGCAATCCCACCAACGAGGGGATTGAGCTAACCGTGGAGATGGGCAAGCGATTCGCCGAGGCAGGCGTGCAAGTAGTAGCCTCGGTTCGATCCGGTATCGATTCCTCGGCTCATCTCGGATGCCGGGCGGCCGAGAGAGATGAGGGCCAGACGGCCGCCTCGTTTGCCGTTTTGGACAGTGGCCTCAACGAGATTCTCCCCACCGAGAGTGTCCCGCTGGCGATCGATATCGCCCAGGAAGGGGGCGTGATCAGTGAGTACCCCCCTGAGGCAGATTTCGAGGCATGGCACTTTGAGCAGACCAACCGCTTGCTGGTTGGGATGTCTCAAGCCGTGGTCGTTACCGAGATATACACCGGTGATGAAGTGGCTATGGACATGCTTCAGTTTTCCAGCCAGATAGGACAACTGGTGTTTCTGATCATCGACCCGCGCTATGGAGCGCTGGTTGATGAGGATGCATTGAACCAGGCCGTGACCTATGGTGCCATACCGCTGGTCGGGCTGGAGCGAATCCAGGATATCATCGACTCGCTGGTGTGAGCCGCAGGGCATGGACGATTCCTACCTGACTATCAAACAGCCCGCCCGACATGAAATCAAAGTCAAGGGATCACGCTTTATCGGCGAGAGCTTCATTGCTGCGTCTCCGGAAAACGCGGTCGCGCTCCTGGAAGAGGTCCGCAAGCGTGAGCACGCCGCGACACATCATTGTTTCGCCTGGCAGGCAGGGCTGTTCGATGAGCGCCAATTCAAGTATTCAGACGATGGCGAACCCAGCGGCACCGCGGGCAAGCCGATATATGATGTTATCTGCGGAAGAGAACTGGACTATGTGCTGCTGGTGGTCACGCGGTATTTCGGCGGCACGAAACTCGGGACCGGCGGTTTGGTTCGGGCGTATTCCGAGACGGCACAGAAGGTGCTCGATGATTCCGGATGGAAGCGACATTATGTCATGGCGCTCTTTCAGGTGACTATTGACTTCTCGTTGTATGATCCGCTGATGAAGCTGTTGCACCAACACCAGGCGACACAGGACGATGCGCAGTTCACCGACAGAGTACGTGTGGTGCTGGCTATACGACAGAGCAGAGCGGCTGAATTCGAACAGGCCATTGTGGAGCTAAGCAAAGGGCAGGCAGAGATTGAAGCGATCGGTACCACGCAACGTTGACGTTCTCGGGCTGGGGATCACTCCCTTTGATATCGCCTTCGGGATCGATCACTTCCCCGAGCCGGAAGGCAAACTCAACGCCTCCTGGTTTCATATGCAGGGCGGTGGTCCAGTACCGAATTGCCTGGTGGGCCTGAGTCGACTGGGATGTCGAACAGCCCTGATCGCACCAATCGGACAGGATATGTTCGGTGATCGCGTGATCGAGGAACTCCACCAGGAGAAGGTGGATACCCGCTTCATGATCCGCAAGCGCGGCCAGAGCCATTTGGCAGCCGGTCTAATCGAGCGGGGCACCGGACGGCGGACCTTTGTGCTGCATCGAGAGTTGTTTGTACGACCCGCGGATCTGCGCACCAGCCGTTATCCAAGGCCAAAGATCGTGCATATTGACGGACGCGATGTACCCGCCAATGCTCGTCTAGCCAAGTGGGCACATCGGATGGGTGCCATCGTAACACTGGATATCGGGTCGGTGCGCAACGATGTGACGCCGCTGTATCCGCTGGTGGACCACCTTGTTGTCGCCGATGCTTATGCCTGCGGAGTCACCGGCACCAAATCGGTTGGCGAGGCGGTGGAGCGGCTGCGCCGCAAGTGCTTAGGCACGGTAGTTGTCACAGCCGGAACAAATGGGTCAT
>WJKG01000442.1 GCA_014729205.1 candidate division GN15 bacterium
CCAATGTGGAGAACGCCCGAAACATTGTCATAGTCTTCTTGGATACCACCGGTAGTCGTAAACGCGATAGTGCCAAAGCCGACGGTATCGTCTCCCAGACCATCGATACCGAAATAGTTCACAAACGTTTGAGTATACAGGCTAACGATCGTGTCCTTGGGTTCGAAATAGAAGTTATCGTTGGCATCCGGAGCGGTGGGGATATCGTTCCAGAATGCATCACCATCACCGCCCATGTCCTTGACATAGACTCGGTATCCATTGGTAATACCGTTGAAGTTGGTGGTGTCATCCACCGTGTACCGCAGGTACAGTTTGATTTCCTGTCCGGTCCTGACCGAGTCCCCAAAATCCTCGAAGACGGTATAGCCGGGATCGGCGCTCTTGGAGTAGATAGCCTCCACGTTCACACTGTCCAGTGAAATACTGGGACCAGCTAGAGCCGCGCCCGATGTCAACAGGACGAAAGAGAGTGCAACCACTATCAGTTTTTTCATGCGCCTAGGCCTCCATGCATAATAGCTGTATCACGATTTGTTGTTTGCCGTCTGTAACCTCATTGAACGCTTGAGTCAAGTGGCATGTTCACATCAACTGCCAAACCTGCCCGATAAGAATGACGAACGAACTCAGCGACGCGTGCATTCCGTCAGGCATACCTTCACTCGTTGGAAAAATAGGCGAGGTGTACAAGGGAGTCAATGAAAAAAGTCCTTCAATACCATGAAATTACACAAACGTAGGTACTGACTGTGCGAACCCGTTGCCCCAAAAATAAATGCGGGCCTTATAGGCCCGCATTTAACAGTCAGTTTTGTCGCGATTTCTGCGCTGTAGCTCTATTTGCTCGGCGGTGGAGGACCGTCGTTGAACAAGAAAGCTACCAAGTATGTAACGTCGTTGACGTTGATGGCACCATCGGCATTGACGTCGCCACCGGCCACATCAACCGGCTCGCCGCCACCGAATAGATACCCCACCAGCGCCGTCAGATCCTGCACATTGACCGCACCGTCACAATTGGCATCGCCATGAGCGCAGCCACCGACAAGGATGCTGCCGGGCGTGAAGTACGGGAAGTAGTCACCCCATATAGTCGAGAGTCGCGGGCTCTTTCCGGAAACCGTCACGGTGTCGATGGTCAGCTCACCCTCGGCACCTGATGGAATCTCAATGTGTAGATACATCACGAGACCGTTACCCTCGGACAGGTACTGCGATTCACCGTCGGCACTGGACTCGATTAGAATCGAGTAGCGCCCAAAGAAGCCGTCGTACGCATTCAGTTCGACGTTATCGAAATAGTCAGCGCGAGTACCACTGATCGAAGCATACGGCGGCACCGGCTTGGCATTGTTGATTCCATCCAGAATAAACGCGAACTGGATCGACTTGACCAGCTGTGAGTTGCGCAAATAGATCGGTATCAACGCAGTATCACCTGCATCCGCCATGCCAGCATCGATAAGGAGCGTATCGTTGTGGGCCCAGATATAATACGGCTTCACTTCCAGACCGTCGCCCAGGCCGTTGCCGACATCGGCACTGAGGCTTACCTCATAGAGGCCCGGCGTCGAGTAAGTGTGAGTCGGATTCTGCACCCCGGAGTTGCCACCATCGCCAAAATCCCAATCCCATGCCGTAGGCAGGTTGGGTGAAGCCGGCGACAGATCCGTGAAGTTCACCTCCAGCGGCACATTGCCCACTGTGATATCCGCCTCGAAATCGGCATATGGCAGGTCGGCCAGAGCATTGCCGACATTCAAACGGCCGGTGCCCAATTGGCCCGTAAAACCCGGGTTGATATCGTAGATATCGTCAGTCGTATTTACCAGGATCGAGTCGACCTGCGCCTTGGTCAGCGTGGGCATCGCGGATCGGACAAGAAGCGCACCGCCCGCTACCATCGGACACGCCATAGAGGTGCCACCATAATAGTCGAGTCCAGGCACGTACTGGTCCGAGACTGTGGAGAGAATATTGACGCCGGGAGCGGAGAGGTCGACCCAGAAACCATAATTCGAGAAGCTGGCCTTCGTATCAAACGAGTTCGTGGCCGCCACCGACAGGACTGCCGTATACGGGTCGGAATCAAGCCAATCACTGTTATTGTTGTTGTCATTGCCGGCTGCGTGCATCACGTTGACGCCGCTGTCAGCACAGAGCTGCATGCCCTGTTGCATGAAGCTGTTATACTGTGCTCCCCAACTGCAACTGACAACATCGGCACCATTCTGTGCAGCGTAGATAATTGCCTCACCGCAGTTGTTGGAGTTCACATAGCCGTTGCCATCGGAACCAGTAGCACCGACACGAAGACACATAATGCGCGTGCCGCGCAGGTAGCGCGTGGTGCCCCAGCCACCAGACACACCGGCAACGTCGACATTGTTGTTCGTGACCGCAGCGGCAATGCCCGCGCAGTGGGTACCATGACCATCGAAGTCGTTGGGATCGGAATCCGGATTGGCACCGTCCTCACCAGGCCAAACACCGCCTCCAAGACTAGACAAGAAGTCCCACCCAACAAGATCGTCTACCTTGCCATTGCCGTCGTCATCAATGCCGTTAAGATCATCGGCATCATAGACAGCCATGTCGCCATCGAGGTCTTCACCCGGGTTAACCCAAATGTTGTCGGCCAGATCTCGATGCTCGTAGTTGGTGCCGGAGTCGATCATTCCCAGGATAGTATAGCTCTTCCCGCCTTCTTTGTCCCAGGCGGTCTCGGAATCGATATCTTTGTCATTTCCCTGTTCATGATGCCACTGATTGCCATACTCGGTGTCCAGCGGGCTGGCCAGAAGAGGCATTGCCCAAACCGGCTCGACAACGGCGAAACTGGGGTTCTGGCTCAAGGCATCAATTACATCCTGTACGGGGACATCCTTCGGAAACTCAAGCTCGAAATAGCGAGCTACCTCGGCCAGCGTTCCTTCCAGGCTTCCCTTCTCGGTTGGAGGCTCATACAGCTTGCGGGCTGAGGTAACCTGATAATCAGCCAACAGCTTGTCCAGACTGGGGATCCCGAAACTGGCCTGAGCAAAACCGTTGTTGTAAGCGCTGAAATCAACACCCTCAGCAAACTGAACCGTCACCAATCCCTCGATAATGTACGGTTTTGGCTGTTCTACTCCGGGGTCGTCGATATACCGACTGGATACCGTCGGGGCTGCAACGAACACAGCCAACAATACGACGACAAGAACTCCCATGATACTAGTGCTCGGTCGCGACATATGCGTACTCCACTTTCTCTCGGTGAATCCGAATTACCTTCTTCCTACCTATATTAACGTCATTTTGAGGCAGGCCATTCACCCCGCCAGCGGGAGAAATGCCTGTGATACATGTACTTTTTGAAACTGTCAGCCTGAACGGCAACCAACATCCAGGCCTGGTCGGTGAGGGATGAAAACAGCAAAGGCCGCCCGGCTATCCATGTCGTGCAAGCGGCAGTATCTTCATTAGGTATAACGACAGCAGGCAGTCCTCAGTTGGTCAAAACTTGTGTGTTCAGCATGGCGGTAACTGCAAAAATAGACGTAACCAGTTACAATATAGCACATTGCGCGGGTTTTCCAAGCAAAAAAAGGCCGCCCCACAAGGGAGCGGCCTTTCTATCTTCAACCCTGACCAAGCCGTCGTCCGGCTCAATCAGGAGTGTCGATTCGGTTTAGCACGGTACCGGAGCAGCACCACCGCCGAACAGGAAGCCAACCAGGTAGGTCAGATCCTGCACGTTGGTACCACCGTCACCGTTCACGTCGCCATGCTCAGGACAATCCGGAGCACTGCCGCCGCCGAACAGGAAGCCAACCAGGAAGGTCAGATCCTGCACGTTCACACCACCGTCATCGTTGACGTCACCACGCTGCGTGCAGCAACCGGCGGACTGGACCGCATACGTCGCATCATCGGTATCGAACAGCAACGTCGGGTCAGTAGCCTTGAAGGTGATCGTCTCGGAACCGGTCCAGGAACCACTCGGAGGAGTCACTGTGGCAACGTTGCCCGTGATGTCAACCGTCAGGTCGGTATTACCGGAATAGGTCCAGGTAATCTCGGCATCGGTGTTGTCACCATCGGTAACGTAGTCATCCAGATTGACCGTCGCGAAGGAGTTACCCGGCTCGACAGACTGATCCGGAATGTCACCAACCACCGGCGCAACAGGAAGACCCGGATCCGGGTTGCTGATGCCGGCATACCAGGTCGAAGCCGCATCGACTTCAGCCTGCAGGTCGGCCAGGCTACCGTTCTCGATGGAAGTCCAGACGTACCAGAATTCCAGCGTATCGGTAGCGCCAATGTCATAGCCGGGATGGAAGGTCATGACCATGTGAAGGTCAGTCGGATCATCCTCGACCGTGAAGCCGCTACCAGTGAACATGTTCTCATACAGCTCCTCGGCCACAAAACCGAAGTCGTTATTGTAGACGAAGCTGTCGTTACGAGCGGTATAGGCACCGTAGGGAGCCGTACCCTGAGTGGTACCGTTGACGAACCACTCCAGGAAGGCCATACCGCCAAAGCGGTTGGCATTGTCCTGACACTGCAGGCCAGGAGCCGTGGTAGCGGTATCGTTGGCCCAGTCCACACCCTGACAGTAAATCAGGTTGCGGGTCGGGTCGAAACCGTCATCGTTGTACGAAGAGGTATCAGTCGGCACATCCCAGTCAACGGCCTCACCGATGATAACGCCATTATGGGCCTCACCGTCGAAGGAGTAGACCTTCAAACGCTGTACCACGAAGTTACCAGTGGTAGCATCCGGACCATAGTAGGTCTTCTGCATACCGATGGAGGAGTCAGCCGTTACAAATGTACCGGAGTGGTAGTAGGTATACTCGTCGTTGTAAATACCAGGACCGAACTGGTCGCCACCGACGATGCGGAAGGAAACCTCGTTCAGCCAGCTGTTACCAAACAGCGACCAGAACATGTTGGTGTCAGCACCGTTGACCCAACCAACAACCGGCGAGGCATCATAGAGATAGATCTCCGTCGCGCCGAGCTTGGCGGTCGTGTCATCACAGTCAACATGGAAGAAGTCCAGGTTGACTTCGCCGGCACCCTGACCACCGCTGGAACCATTGGAACCAACCTGGAGACCGTAGAAATCGGTCGCGCCAGGAGCAGGGTAGGTACCTGGCAGGTCGATAACAGCGAGGGTATCGAACTGCGGAGTCAGAATCGTGTCAACGACCAGGAAATCGATCGGGAACACGAAGTCATCGTTCGGAGCCGGAGCATTGGTGGTGAACTGCAGCTCACCATCGAGAGCCACGGCAGTACCCGGGGTATTCACAATACCGCCGAGGTTCAACTGGATCGTACCAGTTTCGGTGTTGGCCAGACCCGCCGGAACATCACCGTCGAAGCCAACAAGGCCCAACCAGCCACTCGGGCCGGTCAGCTCGGTCGGGGTCAACGTGTAGGTCAGGTTGGCGTTACCGGAGTTCTCAATCGTCAGCGACGTATCCAGCTGCACACCATGCTGGGTGTAAGCCGGGAACTCGATATCGCTGATGGACAGAGAGATCTGCGGAGCTTCAACTTCGCTCACGCACGGGATGCGCATCCACTTAACATCAGCATCAGCCCAGTAACCTTCTTCCTGGACCGAACCACCGGCTTCCTTGTCGCGGATGTACTGAACATCCAGCCACCAGCCGTTGTTGTCAAGAGGAGCACCGACCCAGGCGGTGTTCTCCACACCAGCCGGGAAGGAACCAGCAGCGTCGGTTCCAAACGGAGCCATCGACGGCCAGTTCTCAGAATCACAGTAGCCAGCGGTCACCTGGGCACCAACACCACACAGCGGGGTGTGGGTCGAGGTCACGTTACGAGCCTCGTCCCAGGTGATACCGTTATCGGCAGAAACAGTGACATACAGATCACCGTTAGCGGCACCCGGGCTGAAGCCAGCGCCGCCGATCTCAGCAGCGGCACCCCAGTACGCACAGTCGTCGAGACGGCCAGCGGGGGCATCATTGTACTGGACGAAGATCACGTACAGACGGCCGTTACACTCGGACAGCTGTGGCTTACAAGCCTGCATGTTCCAAGCACCCGGCGAGCAGTATTCCTGATCCCAGTTGGAATCATGGACCGTACGCGCGACCTGGTTCACATCGTCCCAGGTGAAGATACGGTTGGCATAACGAATACCAAGCTGATCGCTCACCTGATTGGCCTGCCAGTAGGTAGCCGGCCAGGTAACGTGCACCACGTCGGAACCGTCGATCAGAACGTTACAGTCAGTGTAGGCGCGGAAGCTCGGGCCATCGGCCTCATCCGGATACTGCGTAACATTGATGCGGTTCTGCCAGGTGGCACCGGCATCGGTCGAGATCCGCAGGTAAACGTCGTTGTCATACTGGTTGGCGCCACCGAGACCCGGCCAGGGCTCGATCGGCGAACAGGTATCGCACGTACCATAGACAGCCGTGTTGGCAGTCCAGGCGATAGCTACCTTACCAGTAGTAGCGGAAGCATCGACATCGGCACTGATCGTCTCACAGGTATCGAGCACGAAAACGTCGGCCGGCTGCGGCCAGGTTTCACTGCCACAATCGCCAACGCGACGGAAATAGAAGACCGCCTGGGCGTCGCCGGCTTCCGGAGCAGACTCGGTAGCTACAATATGCATGTAGGTGTTACCGCCGAACTCCTGGTAAGCGATGGCAGGCCAGATGGCTTCGTCGGCACCAATGCCCTCGGCGACATTGTGAGCACCGTCAGCAGCCTGGACATTGTCCGGGATGCGCGAGCGGCACTGGAAGAAGCCGAAGAACGGGGTGGCGTCATCGTAACCGGTGTTCGAGTAAATGTCAGCGGTCGGCTGCTCATGGCCCCAGACGGTCATGCGGTTGTCGGGCATGACGCGGGCGGCCACGTAACCGGCGTAGGTGTCGGCATCCTGAATATGCACCGAACCACCATCCAGATAGGCAGCAGCGTTGAGGCCGTAAGCATTGTACTCATAGCCACGACCGGACAAAGCGGAAGTCGGCAGATCCATCCAGGCAAAGTGCGCGACAAAGCCGTTGGTCGGATCCGTACCCCAGCCGTTCATCCGAGGAACACGGCCATTGTGCTGATACTCATACCAAGTATCGCCAATGGTAGCGCCGGGAGAAGCGGTAGCGTCCTTGTTGAAACCAGGGACATACATACCACCCTCGGCGACAGCGTCAAAAGCGGTGGAAGGGGTCTGGGCGCCATCGAAGCTGTACTCTTTGGTCAGGCTCCGGAACGCCTCGGGGTTATACCTTTTCTGCGTGATCGGCTCTTTGGCGGCAAAGGCTGAGAGCGCCAGAGCGCTGATCACCAAGGAGAGGACTAACAACAAGGAAAACTTCCTCATCATTGCAGCTCCTTTCGAGTTTTTGTAAGAAAGTTCATGACCAATCTCGTTATTCGGAAACGAAAACAGTCGGTTTGATTACCTCCAAGCACACCCTGGTCACTGGTGACTTGAAGCACAACTTACGGAAAAGAAACTCGCTACTCGTTGCTGTGGGGGCACCTCCCTTCTTTCGTCCTTTTGGCACCTTGACGACCGTGTCGCCAAGACACTGTGGATGCTTGAGTTTACATCTGTTTAGTTGGTTGGCTTTTGAAGTACACGTTTAACGCAAGTTCGCTAAAAGGAAACGTTCTACGTTCACCAATGCAGACCAGCCGCTCCCGTGTAAGTGACAGACACTTACGCCTTTAAGGTTCGGTATGGTTCAGGGCAATAGAAAACGGCAGGACCGCTGCATCCTACAATCTGTTTTTAAAAACATGGTCACTTGCCTTTGACAGGCTACCGTAATGATAGCACGAACCCCCTTGAATGTCAAGACTTTTTGGCTGTTCGCATCCCCCAATATCGCATCAGGTTAGACCCAAAAGAAAACAGGAATTGCCGCCTTTTACGGCGACAATTCCTGCGTTTATACGGCTGTTTTCGCGTCGCAATTACTGCGGGGGACGCGGACCCTGATTGTACATGAAGTTCACCATGTAGGCGATGTCATTAACATTGATCGAACCGGACATATCCACATCGCCCGCCTCCATCGGCGACGGTGAGGGACCGCCACGGAACAAGTAGTTGGCCAATACCACGATATCGTTAACCGTGTACTTGTCATTACCATCGGTGTCACCACGCATCAGCGCCTGAACCGAGAAGACAGTGCTGACCGTATCCGCGGCACCCAGAACGTCGGTTGCGATGAACTGTACCGTGTAATCATTGCCGACATCCGTGGTCGTCGGCACATAGGTGTGGACAAGCGTACCGTCACCCTGATCGACTACCGTGGCGCCGCTCAGCAGCGGCTCCGCAGTCATGATCAGCGAATCGGCGTTCGGATCGTCGGCGGTCAATGTGGTTTCGTAGGTCTGTCCGGCGGCACAGACGATCGTGTCAGACGGCGTAATGGTAAAGGTCGGTGCCAGGTTTCCGGCATCGATTACCGTAACATCCACCTCCACCGTATCCCGTGTGAACTGATCATCGGTGGCGATAAATCGCACCGTGTACGATCCAGATTGCGTCTGATCCGGATAGAATCGGAACGTCTTGATATTCTGCGTACCGGTAAAGGTCGCATTGACCGGCAGGTTCTCCGCTATCACTGTCGGCGCCGCTGATCCATCAGGATCGCTCGCAGTAACAGTGAACTTGAGACTGTCTCCTTCCGTAACCGAGAATGGGCCGGTACCGGCAGAGAATGTCATGGTAGGCGGCGCGTTCCGGTCGAATACATCGAACCGACGCGGCGAGGATTGCCCGATCAGCGTCGGATCTTCGGCATCGATCGCCAAAAAGCGCAGATAGTACAAGGTCGGATCATCGTCACCCTGTGTGTAGTCAGGCACGAACAGGAACTGACCGGTTCCATCACCATTGTCTATAACCTGCATGTTCGGTGCCAGTGAATCGGTACCGTCGATACGTGCCCCAATGCTGGGAATCGTGCTGTCATCGTCCCATACCTGGATGTTGTAACCAAGAGTGTCGCCCTCGAAGCCGACGTCCTCGATCTTGAAGACTGCTATCCACGGCACCAAATTGGAATCGATAAC
>WJKG01000443.1 GCA_014729205.1 candidate division GN15 bacterium
CCGTACATGTGGTCGACACGGATAGAAGTCTCATCGGGCCAGAGTTCAAGGGCGCGTTGGATGTACATCAGTGCCGAGTCATGCTTGCGTTGCTGACGCAAGGCTGTGTAACGATTGATGTGGAACTCCTGCCGGTAGGGTTGCAGCATGAGGCAGGTATCGATTTCGGGCCGGGCCTGCTGGGGGCGGCCGAGTGACATAAGTGTGGTCGCAATGAGCGCTCGCGGCTCCGCCCAATACGGGTGCTCAACTTTGATTTGATACAGACTCTTCAGTCCTTCGGAGTATTCCTGGTTGTCGACCAGCCGACTGGCACCCTCAAGGTGCATATAGGCGAGGGACTGCAGGGGCACTTCCCATTCCCAGGCATTGGCCTGGTCGAGCTCGCCGCGCTCGAAATACGCATCGCGGAATGCAAACGCTCCCGACATGAACAAGGCATTGTGGCGCTGCAGGTACGGTTTCAGGTACTGGTCGGCGTTGTGAATATCGGCATAGACCGGAAGCACACTGCCAATCATGATCAGGTTCGATAAACCACCGACAACAATCACTGCTCGTGCGGGGCCGGTGGTGAAGTCCAGATCGGAAATGAACGTCGCCAGCAGGACAGCCATTGGCGTGAGGTAGACGAGCAGCAGGGGGAGATCAAGCGGCATACCGTTTTCTGGGTTGAGCATGATCAGCACGGCCAGAGCGCCGATAGCCTGCGCGGTGATGGCCCATCGGAAACGGCTTCGTCGTGTAGGTAGTTGCCGCCACCAGAACAGCTTGAGCAGCAGCACGGCCGGGAAGGTGATTGCGAGAAGTTGCAGCAGGTCGGTGATGTGGCGCCCGGAGAAGAGGGCGTAGTCGGCCCTGGGGTTGTGTCCCTCGAGCATCAACACGAACTGTGAGAACTCGAAGTCACTGCCGACCCGGAGATAGACAGCAGTGATTATCGCTACGAAGGCCAGTAGAGCAATGATCACAGCGGGTAGCCGCAGCCTTTCACCCGGGCTCAGGCTGAGCAACAGTGCCGGCGGTATGAGAACGATACCGGTCCAGTGCAACCAGACGCCGAGCAAGGTCACTACCCATAGCAAGGCAAGGCGCGTGGTGGAGTGGTTTTGCGACAGTTGATACAGCAGAACCGCCTGCCACAGGAACACCGCTACAAGACCGGGCTCGACAGCGATGAGGCCGAGCATCGACAGCAGGTGTGGACCGGCAAAAAGTGTGGCGAACACAAAAACGCGTTTGAAGCCGTTGTCAGTCAGGGCGCCCGCCAGGCGGATCGACGCCCAGATGGACAGAGCGGTGGCCGTGTAGGCATAGATGCGCCACGCCAGGGCGCCGGCGGTTGTGTCTTTCAGATCGGAGACAGCGACGATCTTGTAGAGCAGACTGACAAGCAGTGAGGCTCCATACTCGTACCAGCGGTGTACGATGGGGTCGGCCTGAGCAATCTGGGCTACGCGAAGGTTGCCTGTTCCGTAGACGAAGTGATTGTAGCCAAGAAGGATGGTGAGCAGGAGCACGAGTACCGCCGCGCTAATGATAGCGGGTGGGGTGGATGCCAGTCTGTCAAGGAAGCCGGGGTAACGCAGGCACAGCAACACCAGGGCTGCTGCCACGAGCGCCCATCCTATCAGGTATGCGCTCGAGACCGACGACCAATGACGTGCCATCCAGGCGCCATCGAAAATGTCCGCGCCGAACAGGTGCAGCAGGATGACCAGCAGCAACGAGAGAGCAAGAACGTACAGGGCGGTAATTGTGCGTGTGGATGGTCGCTCCATAAAGATCAGAAGTCTTGTCGGCCTTCGAGTGCGCGCGAGAGGGTGACACTGTCGGCATACTCCAGGTCCGAGCCAACCGGCAGTCCGCGGGCGATGCGTGTCACCTTGATAGCCAGCGGTCGGATGAGTTTCGAAAGATAGACCGCGGTTGCTTCACCCTCGACATTGGGATTGGTGGCGATGATGACTTCGGTCACCTCATCGGTGATTCTATTGAGCAGTTCTTTGATATGCAGATCATCGGGGCCGATACCATCGAGCGGCGAAAGTCGGCCGCCGAGGATGTGGAAACGCCCGCTGAACTCCTCGACCTTATCGAGTGCGGCCGCATCAGCAGCTTCCTCGACCACGATGATAGTGGCCGGTGAGCGTCGCTGATCGGTGCAAACATCGCACGGGTCGGATTCGGAGATGTTGAAGCACACTGAACAGAAGCCCACCTTCTCTTTGACCTCACGAATGGTGTCGGCCAGTTGGAAGGCCTGCTCGTCGGGCAGCTTGAGAATGTGCATGGCCAGGCGGGCCGCACTCTTGCGCCCGATACCCGGCAGACGCGCGAGTTGAGTGGCCAGGCGTTCCACCGATGCCGCCGATTTGAACATGTCAGGTGCTCCCGAGTCTGGGGTTGATTAGAACGGCAGGTTCATGCCGGGCAGGTTCATACCGCCGGTGATGCTGGACATCTGCTCGCTTTGCATCTCCTGGACCTTCTCGTTGGCCTGGTTGACCGCGGCGAGCACCAGGTCCTGCAACATATCGACATCCTCGGGGTCGACCACTTCGGGGTCGATCGTGACCGACTTGATGATATGCTTGCCGTTCATTACCACCGTGACCATGCCGCCACCGGCGGTAGCTTCAACCTCTGCTTCTTCCAGCTTGGCCTGCATCTCCTCCATCTTGGCCTGCATCTGCTGGATCTGCTTCATCATATTTCCAAGTCCACCTTTGCCCATTTCAATCTCCTGTTGTTAGCTGGTGGTTGCGTTTTGCCAAATGTAACAAATAGACGTTCTTACTTCAACTTACGAACGCCGATAACTTCTCCGTCGACCTTCTCCATCAACATCTGCAATCGCTCGGAGTTCGCTACGGCCTTTTTCATTTCCTGTCGCGCCAGGCGGGATTTGTCGATATCCGCCGCCGGCAGCGCTCGCGAGGGGTCCAGTTCGAAACGGACCGCCAGACCGGCTCCAAAATGGTCACGAAGGGTCGATTCAATCAACTTCAAAC
>WJKG01000444.1 GCA_014729205.1 candidate division GN15 bacterium
CGGTATAGGCGAACCGGTCGGCCTGGATGCCGAGGTGGTCGACCAGGGAAATCTGATCGCCGGCGTTGTTGAGGATCGGCCACGAGGGTGGTTGGATGACGGGGCGGCCGAACCCGATGTAGTGGCTGTTGAAGGCAAAGGCATCATCGGCGAGAATGAAGTATTCACCGGGGGCCAGAATAAGCTCGAATTCGGAGATGACGTGCAGGCCCTGGGCATCACCGATCTTCCAGTTGGCGATGTCCCAGGGGATATCGAGGCGATTCTTCAACTCTATCCACTCGGTACCGATGGTGGTGTCGGGGTTGGCGAGGAATTCGGTGATATAGAATGGCGGATACTGGCTGCCGGGGACAACGAGTTCGCGGCTGTTGTTGCGGTTGCGATCATCGGCGGAGACATCGACCATGACATCGACATAGACGCCGGGCAGAGTGTAGCTTCGCTCGACCTGAACGACCTGTCCGGGTTGAATGCCGGGGACGGGAGCAATGCCTATGGTGTCGGGTACGCCTTGCGGGTTGGCGGGTGGATAGAGGTAATGGGCGATAGCATTAGTGACGGTGGTCTGGCCGCGGTTCTCAATTTTGGCGGAGAGGGTGGTCAAGCCATCCTTGAAAGACGCGCCTACGGAGGCGACGGCCAGATCGACCGGTACGGGTGCGAGCGAGTTGATGAAGCCTGGGGTGGCGCCCAATTGATCGACGCACTGGATGACGGAGTCAGAGTCGGGGTTGAGGCGCTCCCAGGAAACGCCATCGAGGCCTTCCTGGGTCCATTCGAAGACCGAGAATGGTTCGAAGGCCTGATCGGCGAGGACGACGCTGCCACCGGTATTGAGCAGATTCAGGCTGCGTGCCTCGAACGGGGTCTGGATGATGGCTTCATCGGGGGTGTCACCCCAGGTGCCGGAGCTGTCGCCCCAGTAGCCTTCGAACCCCGGTGAGGTTGGTGTGCCGAAGAGCGATTGACAGACGATGTAGTACTCACCGGCGCGGATGCGGATGTCGGGCAACTCGATCACGACGGTGCCAACCTCCAAGAGGAAGTTGGAAAGGCGGATGGAGGTGGTGGAGTCGTTGTAGAGTTCGAGCCATTCGAGGCGACGGGAGCTTCCCGGTTCATTGGCCATGACCTCATTGACGATAATGCCGGCGGCGAGGCAATCGGCGGCAGTCAGGGTTGCCATGAGCAGTAAGAGAATGGTGGCCAGGCGTCTCATATCGTCACCGTGGTTGTGATGGAAACACTGGTCTGGTGATGCGAGGTGTAGTTGCGGGCGTAGCGGTGGGCGAGTTTGAGGCCGATCTCGACGGCTTGCAGGTAGTGTTGTGTGAGTTGCAGATACATGTAGTAATACTCAAGCATGCGCTCTTTTGGATTCCAGCGGCCCAGGTCTACCCAGAGATCGACTCGACCGAACTGCGAGGTGCTCAGTCGGGTGTCGATGAGCAACGAGACGTAGTCGGATTGATCGCTCCGGGTTTGCAGGCCAATATATGATCTAACAGAGCAATTGGCACGGGTAAATCGTGATTGCAGGCGGATTCTGAGGTCGTTCTGGCGCGGGCTGGTGCTGGTTGTCCGGTGGCGGTTGTTGAGGAGCAGGTCGAGGCGCAGGTGAAAATCCGGTGATGACTGCCAGTTTAGCGCGCTGTGCCACTGGAAGCGGTCGCTGCCGCTTTGGTGGTAGCCGGCGACGAGGTTATTGGACAGGTCGAGGCGCGGCGAGAGCTTTACGATGGTCTTGAGCAGGCCGCCGCTCTGGCCAACACGGCGGGATGAATAAGCGAAGGTGGTGGTTGAGATAGTGTCTTGATGGCGCAGGATGGCGGATTTGCTGCCGGCAGTGAGGTCGTGCAGGTGGTTACCATAGGACCAAAGGGCATAGGAAATCTGGGTACTCCGGAAGCGATGGCGGCCCTCGAGCAGGGCAGCGCGCCAGGAGGGGGCATCGCCGAACTGGTAGCTGATCTCGGAACGGAGGTAGCCGCCGTCGTAACGTGTCAGACTGGTGAGACCGAAGTTGAGGTCGGTGACGTGGCTGTCATCGACGCGGTTGCGAAGTCGGTTGAGACTGAATACGGGTTCGAGCCGAATGGAGGCGAGCTCGCACTCTGCGGTGGCGGCGGCGGTGATGAGTTCGAACTTCTCACCGCGCGATATGGCGGCGAGTGTTTGTGCCTTCCAGCCGGAAAGGCGCCAATCGGCAAGCAGGCCGTTGTAGCCGCCGTAGTCGGGAAAGAGCAGCGATTGCGCATCGAGCTTGTCGGGATAGTCAACCAACTTGCCGGGGTGGCCGAGGATGCTCCCCATACCAAGGCGGGTGGTGAAGTTTCCCAGCGTGAGGCCACGCAGCGCGGAGTTCTCGGGGCGGTAGGTTACCGAACGGCGTACGACGCGCTCGGTGCCGGCGCGGCTTCGGCGTAATGACAGGTCTATGTCGAGGGTGCGGGTGGGCTCAAGTTGAAGGTTTGTGTTGAAGGCCCACGGTCTTCCTTGCTCAAGCGCTCGGTACCAGCGATGCTGCACTCGGCCGAAACGAGGATGATCCGGGGGTTGGTCGCTGACAAACGGTTGGCGTTGGTGCTGTTCAAGAGGCGTGCTTAGTTCCCGTGGCAGTGGCAGGAAGTAGGTCAAGTTGGGGATGACGTCCTCGAGGTAGACATTGGAGCTGTCGAGACCGAACAGGTGTAGTTGCCAGAGGTAGTAGTATTGCGCGGAGTCGATTTCGCCGCGTTCGAGGGCTTCGGCGAGCTCGTCCTCGGAGGGATAGACTTGAGTTGTCAGTTCCTGAGCCAGTGGCGTTCCGGCGAGTATAAGCAGGATCAGCACCAGCCCCCAAGAGTGCCAGGTTTTCATCTAAGCCCGTACTTTTTGATCTTCCTGTAAAGGGTTCGTTCTCCAATGCCCAGCCGTCTGGCGGCTTCCTTGCGGTTGCCGCCGGTCTGCTCGAGCACTTTCTCTATGAGCTGTTGTTCCATTTCTTCCATGCTGCGCGGCGAATCGCCGGCATAGGGTTCTGAGGCCGGTTGCTCGGTGGGTGCATCGGGTGGCAGGTGCGCGAGGATGAGTTCGCGGAGCATGCGCACCTCATTGCCGAGCTGCATGATGGCGCGGTAAATCAGTTCCTGTCCGGCCTCTTCGACAGTTCGCCCGGTGGACACGGGGAGATTGGAGGCGACCATGTGCTGTTCTTCGATAAAGCGCTCGATATCTTCGGTTTCCACGAGTCCGGTACCACCTTTGAGGGCAACCATGCGATCGGCGAAATTGCGAAGCTGGCGAACGTTGCCGGGCCAGTCATAACGCATGAGCAGGTCCAGGGCGCCATCGGTGTAGTCCATTTCAGGATGGCGGCGCCAGAAGTGAGCCAGGAGTGGCTGGATGTCGTTCTTGCGTTCCATGAGTGGCGGCAGCGTGATCTTGACAACGCCGATGCGGTAGTAGAGATCTTCGCGGAAGGAGCGATCGGCGATGGCTTCGGTGAGGTCACGGTTGGTGGCGGAGACAACGCGTACATCGACCTTGCGGGCGGTCGAGGAACCGACCGGGTAGTAGGTACCATCCTCGAGGACGCGAAGCAGCTTGACCTGCATGTCTCCCCTGGTTTCGCTGATTTCATCGAGGAAGATCGTGCCACCATCGGCCTTGTGGAACAGGCCTTCGCGCTTGCCGACGGAGCCGGTGAAGGCGCCTTTTTCGTGGCCGAACAGTTCCGATTCGAGGACGCCTTCGGCGAGGGCACCACAGTTGATGGCGACGAAGGTATGGTTATGTCGAGTGGAGTTGTCGTGGATGGCACGCGCGACCAGTTCCTTTCCGGCACCGGAAGGCCCGACGATAAGGACGGAGACCTCGGTGGGGGCGATACGTTCGATGGTTTCAGCGACCACTTTCATCTTATGCGAACGACCGACAATACCGTAGTCCTCGAGCAGGTGCTTGACGTGAAGGATGCTGGCAACTTTGCGCTCGATGCCTTCCTGGCCGAGTTCCCGCGAAAAGATACCATCGATGTAGCCGGGTTCATCGTGACCGACCTGATTAGAGTCGACCACGCGCCAGATATCGGTGAGGGGGTTAAAGCGGCGAACACGGACGCCGACGGAGCGGACGAGATCATTGCGGGATTCATCGGCGAGAATCAAGTCAATGTGGCGTTCGCGCACAATCTGGTAGAGATGGGACAGTTCGGTCACGACCTCGCCGATGCGCTCCCAGTTGATGACATCGGTGTGGGCACGGTCGGGATCGGTGAGGATCACCACTCGAGATTTCATGTCTGCAGCCACGACGCTTTTGTTCCTCTATCGTTTGCGGGACGTTTTCTTCTTGCGGGTGGTTTTGGGCCCGCCGGTTTTGTTGGTTTTCTTCGATGGTTTGGACTTCGTCCCGGGCTTGGTCTTGGTCTTGGTTTTGGTCTTTGGTTTTGATTTGCCGCTGGACTGCGTGCCCTTTTTGGAAGTTGTTTTCGCCTTGGCTTTGCGTCGCCGAACGGCGGCTCCTTTGCGTTCCGCTTTGTGCGGTGGCAGGTCTGGTTCCTCGACTGCTTTGGCCAGGTACAGGTCGAGTTCGTTGTGGGCTTTGTCAACGCGCGCGACACCGACTTCTATGGTTGAGCCGAGGCGATACGCTTTCTTGGATCGGCGACCGATGAGCTGATAGTTCTTCTCGTCAAACTGGTAGTAGTCGTCATCGATGGTCGATACGCGCACGAGGCCCTCTACCCCGAGTTCATCGAGGCGCACGAAGAAGCCATAGCCGGTAACGCCGGTAATAACGCCCGGGAAAACCTCGCCGACGTGTTCGGCCATATAGGAGATCTGTTTGACCTTGACGGCGTGACGTTCGGCTGTCTCGGCCAGGCGCTCGGTTTCGGAACAGTGGTTGGCGGTGCGGTCGATGAGTTCGCTTACTTTCTGCCCGAACTGCTTGGGGTAGCGTCCGCGCTTGAGTTTGCGCAGGAGGCGATGCACCAGCAGGTCGGGGTAGCGCCTGATGGGTGAGGTGAAGTGCGTATAGTGGCGGAAGGCAAGGCCAAAGTGACCGATGTCATCGCGCTGGTAGACGGCTTTCTTCATGGAGCGGAGCATGAGTTCGTTGACGAAGCCTTCCTCTGGGGTCCCCTCTACCTTCTCGAGGAACCTGGCAAAGACGGCCGGTTTGACGTGTTCGGAGACCGGGAAGGAATAGCCGAGCCGTTTCATCATGTCAGCGAAGTCCTGGATCTTCTCGACATCGGGTCGCTCATGGACGCGATAGATGAAGGGGACGTTCTTCTTGAAGACATGAACCGCCACGGCCTTGTTGGCGGCCAGCATGAATTCCTCGACGAGGCGGTGGGACTCAAGCCGGATGCGGTTGCCGATTTCGAGGACTCTCCCCTGCTGGTCGAGGACGATCTTGGCTTCGGGAAGGTCGAAGTCGAGCGAGCCTTCGGCGAAGCGTCGCTTACAGAGGATCCGGGCCAGCTCACGTGCGACCAGCAGATTGTCGGTGACCGGTTTGGTGTCCTGGTCGGGCTTGCCGGTGTCGAACAGCTGCTGGACCTGCTCATAAGAGAGCTTGGCCCGTGACTTGATGAGGGTATCCTTGATCTTCCAGCCCTGCATCTCACCGCTGGAGTCGAAGTCTATGATGACGGAATGGGCCAGGCGGACACGGTCGGGTCGCAGGGAGCATATGTCATTGGAGAGGGCCTCGGGGATCATAGGAATGACCATGCCGGGCAGGTAAACGGAGTTGCCGCGGGTCAGGGCTTCCTTGTCCAAGGCGCTGCCGGGTTGTACGAAGTGGGAGACATCGGCGATGTGCACACCAAGCCGGTAACCGTCGCCAAGGCGCTCGACACTGACGGCGTCATCGTGATCCTTGGCATCGGAGGGATCGATGGTGTAGACGATCTCATCGGTGAGGTCGTCGCGTCGGGGGGCTTCCTCTTCGATTGAGGCGGCGGAGGCGCGTTCGGCTTCATCGATGACCTCGGAAGGGAATTCTTCGGGGAGGTTGAAGCTCTTGACGACTGTTTGCATGTCGACGCCGGGATCGCCTGGAAAGCCGAGCACCTCGGTGATGCGTCCGACAGGATTGCGGTTGGGATCGTCCCATTCCTCGAGAACGGCGACGACCTTTTCGCCATCGCGGGCATCCTGGGTATCTTTTGCGGGGATGAGGATGTCGCGGTGGATGCGTGGGTTGTCGGGGACAACGAAGACAAAATGGCGGCTGGTATGCACGGCGCCGACGATATTGCGGGCGGCGCGTTCGACGACCCGTATGACAGCGCCGGTGGGGCGACCATCATAGGTGCCGGTGCGGCGGACCATCACTTTATCGCCATCGAGGGCGGTGTGTAACTGGCGCTCGGGGATGAGTATGTCTGGTTCGTCCTGGCCGTGTTCGACGAAGCCGACACCGGAGCGCGTGATGCTGATGGGGGCGACGACGACGTTAAGTTCTGAGGCGAGGCCGATGCGGTTCCGTTTGAGGCGGACGAGTTCGCCGGATTCGATCAGTTCGCGAATGACGTTTCGGAAGCGGCGGTAGTCCGGTTTTGGAATATCCAGCGCAGCAGCCAATTCCTTGACCTTCATGGGCCGATTTGACTTCTGGCGGACGAATTCTACGATTTGATCTTTGTCGAAAGCCATATTGGGTTTCATGGTAATGCGATCGTGCGCCCCAGTCAAGAATAATGGCAAAATGGCACGAATTGCGGCCAATGTGGCAGGCTGCCCCTTTTTTGGTCATGGATATGGGATAGTATAGTGAAGGCCCGCTGTATGGCGGGCCTTCTGGGTAGTAACAGATGAAGTGCCTCAAAAGAGGAGGTTATCCGTTGCGGCCGCCCCGTCGCGGGCGGTCGTCGAAGTCGTCATCGTCGCCCATCCAGCGGCGGTGCATGCGGTCTTTGCGGAAGTCCTTGATCATGTCGATCTGTTCGTCGGTAAGGACGTCTTTGACGGCCTGGCGATGTCGGAAGGTCATCTTTTGCATTTCAGCGCGTTTGGCGGCGAGGTTGTCGATAGCTGAGAAGACTTCGCTCTGTGACGCGTCATCTTCGGCCTTCAGGGTTCGCAGTTGGATGCGGGCCTTCTGGAGGTCGGATTGCAGGTCGACGCGTTCGAGCGCAAAGCTCTCGGCCATGTCCTTGAGTTTAGTCTGCTGGGGTTCGGTGAGGCTGAGTTCTTCGGCGTGCATCAGCAACATGTGGATGCCCATGCCGCCGTGCCTGCCCTTGCCCTTGTCGTGCATGCCGCAGCCACCGTGTCCTCCGCGCTTGCCGTGCATATCGCATCGGGGAGCATCGGCGCGCTGCATCATGCAGTCACGATCCCCGCGGCCGCCCCAGCCGGGGTTGGCGATAACGCTGCCGGTAATCAGCAGGGCGGCGGCGATCAGTATGGTGAGGGTGGTTTTCATGAGTGTACCTCCTTGGTAGCGATTATTTGTTGTTATCAGTTTTCATTGTTGAAGTGGCGGTGCGGTCCCGGGCCCCTGGGTGCCCCGCCGCGCCCCATGCGGTCGCGAAAACCGCGGAGCTTTTTGAGCAATTCGTATTCAAAGCGTTCGTGGAAGATGATCATCTTGGCCATTTGCTCGGCGGATAGGATGGTACGCGCCTCCTTGACGAATGAGCGAAGTTCATCGCCGTGCATCTTCTGGAGTTCTTGCAGGCTGTCAATGGATCGGTCTATCTCGGCATCGGAGAGGGATTCGGCTTTGATTCCCTCGGCGAGTTCCTCGAGCAGTTCGCGGCGCCGGGCATCGAGTTCGCGTTGCTCTCGGCGCATATCCTGGAAAGCAGTGAGAAACGGGAGTTCCTGTTCTTCTCTGAGGTTGAGCAGTTCGAGCATTTTGAGCATGCGCAATTGCTCGAGATGTTTGCGTTCGCCGCGTCCGGCCAGGGCGAAGTCCCCGCTTTCGTCGGGAGCAGCCTGGGCGAACAGCATCTGATGCTTGAGGGCAGCATCGCACTGCTGGGCGCTGGCTGGTGAAAGGACGAGGAAGGTCAGCATCGTTACCGCGATTATCGAGAGAGTCCATTTCATAGCAAGTCTCCTACCTGGAAATTCTCCTGAAGGTATTCAAACTCCTCATCGGTCAGATCTTCGAGCAACCACTCGGACGCCTCGACATTCTGGCGGGAGGCAAACTCGCTGATCAGGGCGCTGGTGGTTGATTCATTTGGTTGGATGAGTGCGGTAGTGTCATCGACGGTTTCAGTCTCCGTGGTCGTGAGCATGGCCGTATCGGTGGTTGGATCCTGCATCTGCAGGGCGAGCATCACCGCTACCGCCATGAGGGCGACGGAAGCGGCGATAGTGGCCGCGCGATACCAGGGGCGAGTGAGGCTGTCGAGATGTTTGCGTTCGACGGTAGCATCTATTTCGGATTCAACGCGCTCGATCAAGTCGTCGAAGGATTGTTCATCGGGATAGAAAGCGCCGTCGCCCGGCATGGTTTGGTCGAGGTTGTGCAGTTCGTCCCAGAAAGCGCGGGCTTCGGGGTTGCTCTCGAGCGTGGTCTGGAGATTTTGTGGCAGGTGGTCCTGGCCGAAGTGCTCGAGCAGGCTGTCTTTGATTTCCTGTGGGAGGCTCATACCAGTCCCTCCTGCCGGGCGTAGGTGCGCAGCTTGATGACGGCCTCACGGTAGTGCGTCTTGACGGTGCCGATAGCTTTGCCGGTGGCTTTGGCTATGTCGGCGAAGGGCATGTTTTGGTAGTAGCGCAGTTCGAAGACGCTTTTCTGCATGGGTGGCAGTTGGCCAACGAACTTGAGAATGCTCTGCAGGAGTTTGTCCTGGGTAGATTTGTCCCGGTTGTCGTCCCGGAGAGCTTCGGTACGGTCTTGGATTTCGTTTTGGGCGGCGGATTTGCGCTGATTGGCGGCGATGTAGTTGAGGGCTTTATTGTGGGCGATTTTGAGCAGCCAGCTATCGAAGGCGGCTTCCTGACGGAAGTCTTTAAGTGATTGCCAGGCAGCGACAAAGCTATCCTGGGCGAGGTCTTTGGCCGCCTCGCGGTCACCGGTCATTCGATATGTCAGGGCTACAGTGCGGTTCATCATCAGCCTCACAAGTTGGGAGAAGGCCTCCCTGTCGCCGTTTTTGGCTTGCTGGACAAGGGGTTCGGTTATGTTC
>WJKG01000043.1 GCA_014729205.1 candidate division GN15 bacterium
CCCTGTTCAGCCGTCTCGGCCGCTCCTTTGGATCCTTCCGACGCATCCCCGGCGTTGCGCGAGGATTCGACTATCGTAGCGGTCATCTCTTCAACCGCCGTACTGATTTGGTTGACCTGCTGAGTCTGGTCGCTGGCCCCGCGAGACATCTGCTCGGAGGTGGAGGCTATTTCATTAGCCGCAGACACCAGTTCCGTGGCATTCTGGCCCAACTGACCTATCATGTCGGTCAGGTTGTTCACCATCGTCTTGAAGCTGTTACCCAGCACATCCTGCTCGCTCTTCGGCTCAACTTCAACCGTCAGGTCGTTGTCCGCGATGCTCTGCGCATGACCGGCCAACTCTTTCATGTAGGCGATCAACCGTCGGAACGACTCGGCCAGCATCCCGATCTCGTCCTTCGACTCGATATCAATCTCATGATCGACCTCGCCAACAGCCACTCCGTCAGCTACGTTCGCTATCTTCGAGACCGGGCCGGTGATTCCGCGAGTGATCACGAACGCAGCGCCCAGTCCGATCAGGATAGCGATCGCACCGAGTACGACGATCAACATGATCGAGGAGTTGATCGCGGCGTGGCTCTGCTCTGCGGCATTGGCTGATTTTGCCTGGTAGTGCTCGACAAGGTGCTCCAGGTGTCCCTGTACCTGTTCAACCGCAGCCTTGGTGTCGTTGCGGAAGATCGCCAGAGCTTCCTTGCGCTGAGCGGCGGCGTTGTCAATCCACGCATGCACCTGCTCGAAGTGCTTTTCGAGATCCGTCAGGGCAGGGATCGTGTTTTGACTGTAGAGCTCTGCTGCTCGCGACCAGTTGCCGGCACGCTGCGCAGCGACAATCGCTTCCGCCGACTGGTGCAAACGAGCATGGGGCTCCTCCATGCTTTCCAGCAGGGAGGCCAGCTCCGGATCCTCCGTGGTGAACCCATAGTACCACTTGCCGAAAGCACACTGGTGCGGGTCCAGCGTCCCCTCGAACACCTCCCGGTTCTGATTGGCATTCGCCAGGTCATTGATCCACTGAAGGTGCTCACTCCACCGCTGCGCAAGCGCGGTCTGCAGATTCATGTCAAAGTTCACATACGTTTCGTTGATACGAACCGCTGTCTCGTGCAACCGTGCGTGCGGTTCCTCCATCTTGTCGAGTAGCTCCGCCAGCACCGGATCTTCTGCCTTCATACGAGCTGTCTCTTCCGAATGCATCCACTTTCCCAGACCACACTTGTGGGGGTCCGTTTCCACTGTGAGACTGTTGATGTCGTCATGAACGAAAAGATCAGATACCTGACTCATCCACTGCAGATGATCGACTTCCTTTGCAATGAGAAAGGACTGATTGGTGTAAGCCTGCTCCGACTGTGCCGACTGCGCATTGATATCCCCGAGATTCAGGTACGTCGAAACGCTGACGGCCGACAGCAGCAGCAATACCACCCCAAAACCAAGGGCAAGCTTCCGCCCGATTTTTAGATTCTTGAACATTCTGTGACTCCTCCTTGACCTACTGTCGTTTCCATTCTTCTCGGAGGATTTCAGAAAAACTGTAGAGTATTTTTGAAAAAAAGTACATGTATACTGCACGAGCCAACGCCAGGTAGGGCGCTAACTCACCGAACGATGGCTACATAGACAGCCATCTAACGCGGTGAACGCGCCACCTGGCGCCCGTGTCAGAGCGAGTTTGATTTCGATTCAGTTTGAGCACTCTGGGTGTGCGGTCTGGTCGGCAAAGTTATGACAAAGGCAGCCCCGCGCTCAGACTCGTTGGTTGCTGTTATTTCTCCGCCGTGTGCCGTGATAATGCCATAGCTGATCGACAAACCAAGTCCGGTACCGTGCCCAACCTCCTTGGTTGTGAAAAATGGCGTAAAGACATCAGACAGATGCTGCGGATCGATGCCCGGACCGGTATCTTCGAAACTGATACTGAACTGGTCACCATCGCGGGCCGACTTAACTGTCAGATTGCCACCATTCGGCATAGCGTCTATGGCGTTCATGATAATATTGATAAACACTTGCTGGATCTGTTGCTGGTTGGCCATCGCCACTGGAGGGTCTTCAACCAGATTCAGTGTTGTCTCAATCCCTCGTTTGGACAACTCTGCGGACAGAAGCGAAAGCGTCTCCTTGATCAACGAGTTCAGATCGCAAGGATGCGGGTCATCATCCCCCTGGTGCGAGAATTGCAGCAAACTCTGGACGATCTCACGAATCCTGCCGCTCACCTTCAGCATCATATTCACCATCTCGGGTCTGTAGCTGTCAGGCGATGCGGCCAGTTCCTGAAGCTGCCCGTAGAGGACAGCCAGTGGGTTGTTGATCTCATGGGCCACTCCGGCCGCCAACCGACCGACACTGGTAAGTCGGTCCATCTTCATCAAGTGCACACGCTGTTCTTCTTCGCGGCGTTGTGCCTGAACCTGTTCGGTGACATCGGTTGCTGTACAGACAATACCCTTGCTCGTATTCGACGGATCAACAGGAGTAAGTGACAGCCGGAAAAACAGGTCCTGTCCATCGGTGGTCTTTTCGGACGTATATGCTGACCACAGGGGCATGTCATGGGCAGAATTGTCATCGGAGCCGGCGCTTAGATTGTTCGGGAATTCCGTACTTGGAAAAATGTCGGCAAGTGTCAGAGGCTCAGCTACTTTCTCACACATACGTCGAGCGAGATCTTTCATCTTCTGGTTCGCCCAGATGAGGGTACCATCAAGCGCGAACAGCCCAACAGCCTGAGGCACAGTGGCAAGTACACTCTCGTGCAGCACCCGCAATTCCTGCAACTCATCCTCAAGTTGATTGCGCTCGGTCATATCGCGGAAGATGCCCATCATGTACTCCCTGTCGCCGAGCATGAGTGGCGACGCACTCACATCGGCATAGAATACACTGCCATCCACTCTGAGCATAGGCTGTTTGACGATGCGTTTCTCGCGTTGGCGCTGCTTCTCAAACTCCGCGAGCACGTAGTCAATGTGAGATTCAGGGTGGATATCCGTTACTGACAACTCCGTGAGTTCAGCTGTATCATCATAACCCAGCATTTGACACGCCACCTCGTTCGCCATGACCAGCTCCTTGCTCTCGGCATCGGCCAGAATGATACCATCGTAGGCATGTTGGAAGATACTCCGGAAGAGCTCTTCTCTTTCGCGCAGGGCTATCTCGGCCACACGACGGTCGGTGACGTCTGTGTGGGTCCCCACCATTCGGGTTGCGCGGCCGGACTTGTCCCGTGCCACCGCTTTGCCACGCCCGAGAATCCAGCGCCAGGAACCGTCCTTTGCACGAAAGCGGTACTCGACCTCAAAAGAGTCAATCTCTCCGTTGAGGCACTTCTCTGGCTTTACCACCGTTGCAGCTCTGTCCTCCGGATGAATCTTGGATTTCCAGGTCGCAAAGTCCCAGTCGATCTCTTCCTCGGTATAGCCAATCATGGACTCGTACCCCGGGCTGACATGGAGTCGATCTGCGACGATGTCCCAGTCCCAGATTCCATCGCGGGAGGCCTCCATGGCCAGTTGGAAGCGCTCTTCGCTCAGGCGCAGGGCTTCTTCGGCCTGCTTTCGGCCGCTGATATCCTGGGTGTATCCAAAGGCAAAGCTGGATTCGCCGGCCCCACCCCTGAAGAGTGAAACCGCGATCTCGCCCCAGAAAACATGGCCGTCCTTGTGAATATACCTCTTCTCTTCGCGGTATTTATCTCGTTTACCTGCCCATAGCTCGTTGACCAGCTTCCACTCGGGCTCGATGTCATCCGGGTGAGTGAACTGCCTGAAGTTCATGCCCAGCATTTCTTCACGGCTATACCCGATCATTTCCTGAAGGGCCGTATTGAAATCGAGCATGTTGCCTTCCCGGTCGACAATTCCCACACCAATCGGCGAGGCTTCAACGGTCATGCGAAACCACTTTTCGCTGGTTTTCAGGGCATCTTCGATTCGCTTGCGCTCAGTTATGTCGGTGTGCGTGCCCACCACACGGGTGGCACGACCTCGTTCGTCGCGTGATGCCGCCAGTCCCCGCCCTAAAATCCAGCGCCAGGACCCGTCCCTTGCCTGCATCCGGTACTCGGCCTCGAATTCCTCGGTCAGTCCGCGGGTGCAATCGTCGCATCTCTTGAGCACGGCCGTACGGTCCTCCGGATGAATCAGGGACTTCCACGAATCCATGTGGCGTATCATGGACCCCACAGGATAACCGAGCATGGCCGAATAACCCGGCGAAAAAAACGCCTCGTCGGTCACCACATTCCAGTCCCAGATGCCGTCCCGACTGGCCTCCATGGCCAACCGGAAGCGCTCCTCGCTCGAGCGTATCGCCTCTTCGGCCACTTTTCGCTCCGTGATGTCCGTCGCGATAATCTGAACCGCTCCGGGAGCACCATCCGGCCCCTCAACTCGACTGAGCGTCGAGAGAAACCAGCGTTCGCCAATAGGTAGCGTGAACTTGTCAATGAATGATAAATCGTCCTCCGATTGAGAGGCCATTGTCATTCGGTGCCGAAACACTGACCCTATCTCCGGGCCAAGAACCTCAAA
>WJKG01000005.1 GCA_014729205.1 candidate division GN15 bacterium
GATTTGCAATATCCGAGTCTGGTTATTTTACAAATTTCCCTTGGTTTCGGCTCGGATTTTCGGTACGCTAACAGACCATGCCTTCGGCGGGAGCAACGACTCTATGATCAGATTATCGACACGCCTGTCCCTCGGTTTACTTTTCCTGATTCTCATCGTACCCCAATCAGCCATCTCCGGCCCCAAATGGCCATTTGAAGGCAGAATCGACCTGTCCAGTGGCTTCGGCGACTACCGCCCGGGACACTTCCACTTCGGGATCGATCTGCGCACCGGAGGCACTGTTGGACGCAAAGTGTTTGCCCCAGTCGATGGCTACATCTGGCGAGTTCGCACCGCCTACACCGGCTACGGCAAAGCCCTCTATCTCATGGGCCAGGATGACCGCCTCTACGTGTTCGCTCACCTGGACCGCTTCAACGACAAGATCAACCAACTCGTCCGCAAAAATCAGATCGCCAAACGGCGCTACTATATCGATCAGCACCTCACGGAAAACCAGATACCCGTCAAGAAGGGAGACCTGGTCGCCTACTCCGGCAAAACCGGTATAGGCGCCCCGCATCTGCATTTCGAGAGCCGCGAGGCCGACAATACGCCGCTCAATCCGCTCACCAACGGCTTCAAGCTCAAAGACAAGACCCGACCCACGTTCCGGCGCATCGGCTTCGAACTTACCGACCAGACCTCGCTCTTCTACGATGGTACCCGACGCCAATTCCACAAAGTCAAGCGTACCGGCAACGGAAAGTACACCCTGGATACCATCATCTACCTCCATCGCCCCTTCGGTATCCTGGCCGACTGCTTCGATCAGATGCGCCCCGGCGGCATGAAACAGACTATCTACAAGCTCAGCCTGTATATCGATGATGAACTGCATTTCCGCTCCCAACTCGACTCCGTGGCCTTCGAAACCAACCACTTCGTCGAACTCGAATACGACCACCTCTCAGCCGTCGATGGCAACAAGCGCGTCCGTCGACTCCACAAACTGCCGTACAACGGCTTTGAGGGCAGCCTTGCCTCGGAAACCAACAATGGTGTCTTCGGTGCCCTCGGCACCGAGAAAATCGGGCTGCATAAGGGACGAATTGTCGCCGAGGACTGCTTCGGCAACAAGAGCGAGTTGACCTTCTCGTTCCTCTGGGGACCCCAAGGCGCCGCCTATGCGCTGGACTCCACCGCCGTCGACCGCACCGACACTTTGAAAATCACCCATTTCTGGCTCTCGGCTCAGGTCGACCACGAACAGCTCGGTATCGACTCGGCTACCATCATGATGAACATCGCCGACAAATGGGGCGTCCTGCAGGGAGTCCGCGAGTTCGAGTTCACCGGCGAAAAACTATACGCCGCCGTCGAGGGTTTCCGCTCCCATGTCGCTGTTCTCGGACTGTTCCTGCACAGCCGTCATGCTGGCATTATCCCCGATACCGTCTTCAATGGCATCCTTGAGCAGGGACAGGGACGCCTTACTATAGAGCATGAGGTTATCCCCGATGGGCTCCTGGTCGCCGTCAAGAACGATGGTACCCTCGGCTCCCAGGCGCGAGTCGAGCTCTACTACAAAGACAGCCTCCTCGGAATCGAGTACCCTGAATACCGGCACATGGCCACTCACCTCTGTTTGATACCACCGCGTCCGGAGTACCGACGAGTCGATCGCATTGGCGCCGCCCTCTCGCGCGATACAACCTCCGCTGTTGTCTTCTCCAGACCCGTTCAGATCGCCGTCGTTGGGCTCGATGACCAGGAATGGATGGACATCGATCACCGCCTGAGCCTGGGTTTTGGCCGTAAGCAATTCTATGAGCCACGGTTCGTCGAGATCATCCGCCTCCCCATCGTCCAGCGCTGGCGCGAGGACCTCAATTCCGACAAATACGTCATCATGCCCGAGGCCTTCGTCTGCCGCGACAACTACACCGTCCGGATGACTTTCCAGGGGATCAATGAGACCGATTCCCTCTCCGGCATCTGCTGGTACAACGAGAAGAAGGAAGAGTGGATCTGGCTCGACAACGCCTGGACCGTCGAGCGACGGGCCTTCACCGCCGAGTCAAAAGGCGGCGGAACGTTTGCAGCCATCTATGATTTCGACCCGCCCCGCGTTCGACCGATCACCGTTCACTCCGGCTTCAGGGCCAAAGACCCCATGCAGGAATTCCGGTTTGTCGTTGATGACAACCTCTCGGACATAAAAGACGACTCCAGCTTCGAGCTGACCCTCGATGATGAGTGGCTGATCCCGGAGTACGACACTGAAAGCGGCGTGCTCCGCAGTTGGCCCAACGCCCCCATGTCGAACGGCAACCACACCCTGAAGATCGTTGTCACTGATCGGGCCGGCAACCGGACAGAACAAACCATCGAATTTAGCGTTATGTAGTCAGTAGCCATATGGTGGCCCTCAACAAGGCAGAAGCAGCGTGTTTATACCGATCAGAGACGACCAGCCGACAATCCGCAAACCGTACGTGACGGTTGCCCTGATTGTCATCAACGCCATCATCTTCCTGTATGCCTGGTCGCTCGGTACCCGTGGCTTCCAGATCTTCACCATCCAGTATGGCTTCATTCCCTACGAGTTCGTCACCGGCACCGAGCTCTACCCGCAGATCGCCGCCTCCCCGTATCTCACTGCCCTCACCTCCATGTTCATGCATGGCGGCTGGATGCACTTGATCGGCAACATGCTCTTTCTGTGGATCTACGGCAACAATATCGAGGACTACTTCGGCCCGGTACTGTTTATCCTCTTCTACGTCGTCGCCGGTTTCGCCGCTATCGGCCTCTATACCGCCTTCGGACCGCAGTCACAGGTGCCATTGGTCGGCGCCTCGGGCGCCATAGCCGGTGTGATGGGGGCCTACATGGTGCTGCACCCAAGGGCAAAGATCACTATTCTGATGATCTTTTTCTTCATTCAGTTCCTGCACCTGCCCGCCAAGATCGTCCTCGGCTTCTGGTTCGCCTATCAGTTGCTGATGTCGGTAGCTGGCGGTGCAACCGGCGGGGGAGTGGCCTGGATGGCCCATGTCGGCGGCTTCATCTTCGGCTACATTGTCCTGTGGATCCTGCTCAAGATCCGCGGCAAGGGCAACATCGGCGGCGGCCGTTCCTCCGGCGACCGCCAACAGGTCTACCGCATGCAGTGGTAGCGCCCACTATAACCCCCGTCAATCAAAGAAAAGCGCCCCTCCCCAAAAGGGAAGAGGCGCCACATGATAGCTCAATGTCCTTGGAAACCCTACAGATCCTGCGGCTTCACAATCGGACCGTGCTTCGCCTTCAACTGCTCCAGGCCTGCCTTCTGCTCTTTGAGAACTTCAAAGAACCGCTGCGGAATGTTGTCCTCGGCACGGAAAGCACCATCCTGTAAATCGATCCGCTTGATAATGTTATCAATATAGATCGAAAACTGCATCGTGTACAGATCCTCGGGATACTCCTTGTTGATAACTTCCTTGAAGAGCTTCTTCAGGTCCTCATACTTCGGCAAATATCCAATCGGCGTATCGTGGGCCTCCACTTCGCCATGTGCGAATCGATCCAGCCAGCTCAACCACACCGGCACATCACGCTTCTCGCCCAGCAGACCCTTGCCCGGGCCGCCACGCTCCGCGTGCGTCAGGAAGTAGTTGAGCCCGGCAATGATCGGCCGACCCTCATCGGTAAACCGGGAGTTATTGAAGAACTTGAACTGCGCGTCCATATAATCTGCCAGCGACCCCGGGATGAACGGCGCGTTGGCCCACGGCTGACGCTTCACACCGGTCGCACCAACCTCGGTTGCCGTCGCCTGCGAGACAATCGAGGCCCCGATCACCACACCACCGTCGGCATCCTTCGATACCCAGATCGGCGGCATTGTATCAGCATCACGACCCGAATACGTGAACACCTTCACCTTGGCGCCCTTGGGACTCTCGCCGACCTTGGTGTTGTACGTCGCGATCTGATCACAACGAAGCGTACACCGCGCATTCGGATGCGAAATCGGGATCGGCTTGCCATCGGCGTCAGTCTTGCCTTCGTACCATTCACCCTGGAAGTTGAAACCCTTCTTTGGGTGCTCCTCGCCGTTACCCGACCAGTGCGGTACACCGTTCTCGTCGATCAACACGTTCGACCAGATCACCTCGCTGCCTTCCTCGCGAAGCACCTTCATCAGGTGCGGGTCACCCTCGCGATTCACATCGGCCACAATACCGAAAATACCCTGCTCCGGATTCACCGCCCGGCAGTCGCCGTTCTCGTCAATCCAGATCTGGGCCAGGTCGTCACCCACGAAGTCCGTGCCGGCCATGGCGCTCGTCGTCTTGCCACAACCCGAGGGCGCTGCGCCCGCAAAGTACGTCTCGCGACCGCCCGGACCCTTCATGCCCGTGATGAACATATGCTCCGAAAGCTCCTCGCCGTGACGGTAATACGTGCAGTAGTCAACCGCAAAGCGGTGGTTGCCCTTCTTGAGCAGCAGCGTGTTACCGGCGTAGGTACAGAATGTCGAAAACGTGGTCAGCCAGCTCCGATCCATCAGGATGCGTGCATTCGGCAGATCCTCAGGCGTATTGTCTCCCTCGGAGTGCACATTGGTAAAGAAAATACCCCGGCGATCTACCTCGGCATCGAAATCAGCATAGCAGTTCCGATACAACAGATCACCCGAATGCATAACGTAAGTTGACGATGAAATCTCAATCGCAGGCACCGAACCAACCGCACCCACCGGGCCACGGCTGAAAAAGCCGATCATCATGGTCTTGTCTGACATGATTCCCGGCATGTACTTCTTCACATAGTCCATCGCATCACTGCGTACCATTTCTTTGGCCAGCGGGCTGAGCTTCTCACCCGGATTGACAATATAGAACGTCTGACTCACCAGACGACCCTGCTCCTGTGGCAGGTCGTAGTGGATCGTATGGCCCTTCATTGCCAGCTTCTTTTCCTCGCCCTTCTTCAGCGAGTACTCCCGCACCCATTGCTGATCTTCCGGAGTGCCGGTGTTAATGAAAACATCCTTCGGCTTGCACATCGCGATCGCGTTCGCAACCTTCAATCGTGCTTCCTGGTTCTTGATCTTGGATAGCTTGGCCAGGGTCTCTTCGTTCAGAGTCTTCTCGAAGAGAGCATCCGCCTCCTCGTTGGTCTTGATACCACCGACGACAGCCAGAATGTCGTCACCTTTCTTCAGTTCCAGCATGGTACGTGTCCTACTCTAAAAAACAGATTAACTGTTACTCGTGTGCTTAATGCCAGAGGGTCCCAACCGAACAGCATTCACGGTCACGGGAATACCCGGTCCTAAAACCGGAAAACGAACCCCCAGAAAAACAGAGCTTGCGCCCGACACCAACACCAGAACCAGCATCGAACCAAACAACTCCATAACTGTGTCTCCCGTGGCAGGGGGGAGGCGGCGCCACCCAACCTGTCTGTATTCTCTCCCCGTCAACCGACAGCAATATACTGTCTTCGACGGAACCCTCAGTCGCGTTGGCAGTTCTGTCACATCCTGCGTCGCGAGCAATTCGCCAGTATACGCAAATGGCAACCGATTTTCAAGTACTGACGTCATTTTTGAACGCTAATCGCCCCCGCATCACCGGTGCCGATCGCCCCCCCAATAGCAACTCCAGGTTATCCCCAATACCCGCCACTCGACCGCTCGTCAGCACCTCGTCCTCCCGGCCGGGCGTATCATCGAAAACCACCACATCGCGGCCAACCACTACACTCCGATTACGGTACTTCTCCAGCAATGGTCCCGATCCCTCGACCACCAGCAACCGGTAGTTATCTGCCAGAGCCGCAATCAGGTGGCTCATCACCACTGCTATCGTGCACTGACGCTGCTCCTCGCAGTATTCCACCAGTGCCCCCGCTCGGGGTACAAACGCCGTTGGCGTCACCTGTGGCACTGTCTCCACATTTAGCCCGATCCCCAGTATCGCCCCCGTAACCAGCGATCCCTCGCTGAGCGTGTGAGCCAGCACCCCGCATACCTTGGCACCGTCTATCAGAATGTCGTTCACCCACTTGAGTCCGGCCCGTCCCTCCAAACCCCGCACCCGGTCAATTGCCTCCACCACCGAAACCGCCGCCAATGCCATGAATCCAGCAGCGAACCGCTCAATCTCCGCCTGCGGGGAGAAGAAAACAGACAGGTACACATTCCCTTTCGGCGAGGCCCACGCCCGTTGCCGGAAGCCGTGAAACCGTCGACCCGCACCGGCCAGGCACAGAATCCCGTGAGGCAAACTCTTGTCCACACGCGCTCGCTCTATGAGCACATCGTATTGCGAACGCGGAGCCGACTCCACCACGAAGAAGTGCCCGAACTCGCCGCCCGTCTCACCCTCCGAAACAAGGAGCGTATCCACGCCATAGAGTGTCTCCACCAACGCCCCAAGTGACAGCGACCACTCGCTCTGCGGCTGCCACACGCCCGGTGACCCCCCCAGCACCTGCTCGGCAAATTCCACATTGTCAGTGTATGTCTTCATCGTCTCTCCAACGTCCAAGTGTACCATAACTTGACCCGACGGGCAAGCCTGAAAGACAGCCCTCACAAACCACCCCCAATCGCCCCAAGTTTCTGAAAAATAAGACAAAAATATCCAAAAACTGCTTGACCGATTGCCCCCTCCCGATATATTGCCGCTTGTGAAAAAAGTAACCAGCCCGGCTGGAACACGTAGTTAGGAGTCTGTCCCGATGGTGACCAAAAAAGAAGCCCTTGAGTACCACGCTCAGGGCCGTGCCGGCAAGGTCGAAGTCCAATCAACCAAGCCCTGCCGCACTCAACGCGACCTGTCCCTGGCCTATACGCCGGGTGTCGCTGAACCATGCCTGGAAATCAAAAACGATCCCTCCGCCGTCTACAAATACACGGCCAAGGGCAACCTCGTAGCCGTTGTCTCCAATGGCACCGCCGTCCTCGGCCTCGGAAATATCGGCGCCGCCGCCGGCAAGCCCGTCATGGAAGGGAAGGGCGTCCTCTTCAAACGCTTCGCCGATGTCGATGTCTTCGACATTGAACTCGACACCGAGGACCCCGATGAGGTCATCAAGGCCTGCCAACTGCTCGAACCGACCTTCGGCGGCATTAATCTCGAAGATATCAAAGGCCCTGAGTGCTTCTATATCGAGGAAACTCTCAAGAAGACCATGAAAATCCCGGTCTTCCACGATGACCAGCACGGCACCGCCATTATCTCCGCGGCCGCGCTGCTCAACGCCCTCGAACTGGTCAACAAGGACATCGATAAGATCAAGGTCGTTTACTCCGGGGCCGGGGCCGCCGGAATAGCCTGCGCCAAGCTCTACTGCTCCCTCGGCGTACGCCACGAGAACCTGCTCATGGTGGACAGCAAGGGCGTCATGTACGAAGGCCGCGGTGACACCTTCAACCCGTACAAACAGGAATTCGTCCGCAAGTCCGATGCCCGTACCTTGGCCGACGCCATGGAAGGGGCCGATGTCTTTGTCGGTGTCTCCATTAAAGACCTCGTCTCCAAGGACATGGTCAAATCCATGAACGACAATCCCATTATCCTGGCCATGGCCAATCCGGATCCGGAGATCACCTACCCCGATGCCATCGATGCGCGCTCCGATGTCATCATGGCTACCGGACGTTCCGACTACCCCAATCAGGTCAACAACGTTCTGGGCTTCCCGTTTATCTTTCGCGGTGCGCTCGATGTCGCCGCGACCGCTATCAACGAAGAGATGAAGATCGCTGCCGTCAAGGCCCTGGCCAACCTGGCCAAACAAGACGTACCCGATTCAGTCGCCCGTGCCTACGGTGTCGACCACTTCTCCTTCGGCCGCGAGTATCTCATCCCCAAGCCGTTTGATCCGCGTATCCTCGTCTGGGAGTCCGCCGCCGTCGCTCAGGCCGCCATGGATTCCGGCGTCGCCCAGCACCCCGTCGATATCGAGGAGTACCAGGAACAGCTCGCGCGACGCATCGGTCACGGCCGACGTGTCGTGCGCGTCCTCAAAAACAAGGCCCGACACGATCCCCGTCGTATCGTCTTCCCGGAAAGCGAGTCGATCAAAATCCTCCGAGCCGTCCATCAGATCGTCGAAGAGAAGATCGGCCGACCTATCCTGCTCGGCTCACGCGATGTTATCAGCAGCATCGCCGCCGAACACGAGATAAACCTCGAGGGCGTCCAGATCATCGACCACCTCAAGGCCGATCGCATGGACTACTACGCCGAGAAACTCTTTGAGAAACGACGACGCAAAGGTGTCACCCTTGAAAAAGCCAGAGAGCTGCTTCAGGATCGCACCTATTTCGGCGTCATGATGCTCGAAACCGGCGATACCGACTCCGTCCTGTGCGGCATCAAACACGAATACCCGCACACCCTCCGACCGGCGCTGCAGATCATCGGCCTGAAGGATGGACTCTCCCGTGCCTCCGGCGCCTTCATTATGACCAATCGCGACAAACTGCTGATCTTTGCCGATACCACCGTGAACGTCAACCCCACCGCGGAAGAACTCGCAGAAATCGCCCTCGGTGCCTCACGGTTGGCCAGGCGGCTCGATGTCGAACCGCGTGTCGCCATGATCAGCTTCTCTAATTTCGGGTCTGCCCGGTATCCCGAGTCGATCAAAGTCGCCAAAGCGGTCGAACTCATTAAAGAACAGGCCCCGGACCTCGTCGTCGACGGCGAAATGCAGGCCGATGTCGCCCTGACACCGGAGTACGTCAAGGAACACTTCCCGTTCTCCAAACTCACCGACTCGGCCAATGTCCTCATCTTCCCGGACCTCAACGCCGGCAACGTTGCCTACAAGCTGGCCCAGGGAATCGGCGGTTGGGAAGGTCTCGGTCCGATCCTGCTCGGACTGAGCAAACCGGTCCACGTGCTGCATCGCACCCTCGATGTTAACCAGATCGTCGACATGGCCGCTGTGGCCGTTGTCGATGCCAACCGCGCGTGAGGCACCCGCGTGAACTAGAACATCACGAGTTTTCTCGCAATCGGTACTCATAGAAAAACGGCCGGGTCCCCGGATGGACCCGGCCGCTTTGCTGCAATCGGCGTTTCCGTCCACTTTTTGTTTGCACTTTCGTTTGCAAACGGCTAAACTATTGTGTTTCAGGGATCGATATTAGAACAAAGCGGCGCAAAGATTTAGCCGCCTGACCATAAGTTAAAAGGACTTAACTTGGGCTTCTTCGATTTTCTGTCAAGTGACATCGGGATCGATCTGGGGACGGCCAACACTCTCGTCTATGTGCGAAACCAGGGCATTGTACTCAATGAACCCTCGGTCGTCGCTGTCGAACAATCCTCCGGCAAAGTGCTCGCCATTGGCGCCGCCGCCAAGGAAATGATGGGACGTACACCCGGGGGCATCGCTGCCATCAGACCACTCAAAGATGGTGTCATTGCCGACTTCGAGATCTCAGAAAAGCTGATAGCGAATTTCATCCGACGGGTGGTGCGCCACAAGTACCTCATGAAACCACGTGTCGTTATCTCGGTACCTTCCGGTATTACCGAGGTCGAGAAACGAGCCGTGCGCGACTCCGCCGAAAACGCCGGCGCCCGCGAGGTCTATCTGCTCCAGGAGCCAATGGCGGCAGCGATCGGCGTCGGCCTGCCCGTGGATCAACCCTCCGGATGCATGATCATCGATATCGGCGGGGGTACCACCGAGATCGCCGTCATCGCCCTCAACGGTATCGTCAGCGATACCTCCATTCGCGTCGCCGGCGATGAGCTCAACGATGCCATCATCATGTACTTGAAGAAGAACTACAACCTGCTCATTGGCGAACTGACTGCCGAGGATATCAAGCTCAAGATCGGTTCCGCCTTTGCCCAGGACAAGGAACTCTCCGTCAACATCCGCGGACGTGACCTCGTCGCCGGCGTGCCAAAAAACCTCAAGCTCTCCAGCGTGCAGGTCCGCGAAGCTCTCTCCGAGACACTCGACATCATCGTCGAAGCCGTCCGCCAGGCACTCGAGCGCACCCCGCCCGAACTCGCCTCGGACATCCTCGAACGCGGCATCATCCTCACCGGTGGCGGCGCTCTCCTGCGTGGGCTCGATCGACGCCTGCGCGAGGAAACCAACCTCCCTGTTAATGTCGCCGAGGATCCCCTTACCTGCGTCGTCCGCGGCAGCGGCAAGGTGCTCGAAAACCTCTCACAGTGGAGCAAGGTCCTCGAGCGCAGCAAGAAAGACTAATCACTCCTGTCGGTATACAAGACGAAAAGGGCCGGATCCACTCCGGCCTTTTTTCTTGTCCGGAAGGTGCCGGCGATTAATCCTTCAGCCGCGCAACCTGTCTAATCGGGTGAAAAGGCCACTATGACAAGACTGGACCAGAACATAACCGAACCCCTTGTCC
>WJKG01000445.1 GCA_014729205.1 candidate division GN15 bacterium
CCAGCCAGGCCAATAGCTGATCCTTGATGTGGGAGGGATTCAGCTCCATTTTGGCCATCAGACGCTGGGTCTGATCTTCCTCGCGCATCCGGATAGCCTGCAGAAGCTCCCATTGTCGCGCAAAAGGATTGGTCTTGTTGTGCTCTTTCTTTTCTGCCATGCTCAGTCCACAGAAACAGGAGTATAGTATTCCTATTGTCGACTGATCTGGCGAACAGATTAGCCCGGAGGTCTGTGTCCAAGAAGTCCCATTGATGGACAGGTGATTACGACTTGACGGTTACCACGGCAGCACCATCGAATCGCCCTGCTCGCAGGTCATCGAGGGCCTCGTTGGCCCTATCAAGCGAGTAGGGGTGAACTTCTGTTTGTACCGGCACTTCTGGTGCCAGAGCCAGAAACTCTTCCCCATCCCGGCGAGTCAAATTGGCGACTGATCTAAGCTGGCGTTCCATCCAAAGCAGATCATATGAGAACGCGGGGATCTCACTCATGTAGATTCCAGCGCAAACCACTACTCCGCCCGGTCGAATGGCTTTCAATGAAGCGGGTACCAGCGAACCAACCGGGGCGAAAATGATGGCTGCATCGAGTTGTACGGGCGGGCGCTCGCCGGAGTAGCCGGCCCACGTGGCACCGAGGTTCCGGGCAAACTCCGCACCTTTGTCATCTCCCTCTCGGACGAAGGCGTAGATCTCTCGTCCTTCCCAGCGCGCAAGCTGAATGAGAATATGAGCTGCAGCGCCGAATCCGTAGAATCCGAGTTTCTGCGCCCGGTCAGTCATCCGGTACGAGCGGTACCCGATCAGCCCCGCACACAGCAGTGGCGCGGCCTGCAGATCAGGGTAGCTCTCGGGGATGGGGAAGCAGAACCGTTCATCGGCGACCGTGAACTCTGCAAAGCCACCGTGGATCTGGTAGCCGGTGTAGCGGGCCTTTTCGCAGAGGTTTTCCTGATCGTTCCGGCAGTAGAAGCACTCACCACAGCTATATCCCAGCCACGGGACGCCAACCCTCTCACCTATCTGGAACTCCGATACTCCTGGTCCCAGAGCGCTGATTCGACCGACAATCTGATGGCCGGGGATCAGGGGCAGCACCGGTTCGGAAAGTTCACCGTCGACGACATGCAGATCGGTCCGGCACACTCCGCACGCGTACACCCTTATCTGCACCTGCCCCTCTCCGGGCTGTGGTGTCTCTACCTCTCGGAGCACCATTGGCTCACGCGGCTCATCGAGGATCATTGCCTTCATGTTATTGATATCCCTCCAGGTACTCGAACAAAGCAACTCATCCCTTCACAACGCCAACCGGAATCATGCGTGCCACCAAGCGCGAAATACCGGACTGGTCGCAGACAGCTACGACATCATCGATGTTCTTGTAAGCACCGGGCGCTTCCTCGGCTATCACACGCTTACTCTTCGCTTTCAGGTAGACACCTTGCTGTTCCAGACCCGCGAAGATCTCCTCGGCTCGGTGCTTCTTGACCGACGCCTTGCGAGACAACTGTCGTCCGGCTCCGTGGCAGGTTGAGCCAAAGGTCTCCCTCATTGCTTTCTCCGTACCCGCCAGCAAATAGCTCGCGGTACCCATGTCGCCGGGGATAAGGACGGGTTGTCCCACGGCACGGTACTTCTCGGGCACATCGCGATGACCCGGACCAAATGCTCGCGTTGCTCCCTTGCGATGGACGTACACCTGTCGCTTTTGTCCCTCATAGGTATGCGTCTCCAACTTGGCCATGTTGTGGGCGATGTCGTAGATGAGGTGCATACCCATGTCACTCGCTTTGCGGCCGAGCACCGATTCGAATGATTCCCGCACCCAGTGCATGATGAGCTGACGGTTGGCCCAGGCGAAATTGGCGCCACAGTTCATCGCCTTGAAATACCGTTGCCCCTCGGGACTGCTGGCGGGCGCGCATGAGAGTTGGGGATCGATCAGCGGTATCTGGTATTTCTTGTTGGCCTTGCGCATTTCACCCAGGTAGTCGGTGGCAATCTGGTGTCCGCAGCCACGGGACCCGGTATGGATCATCACGAGTATCTGACCGACCGCCTCGATCCCGAAGGTGGTGGCTGCCTCCTGGTCGTAAATCGTGTCGACACGCTGGATTTCCAGGAAGTGGTTTCCGGCGCCCAGTGTCCCTAACTGGCTGGCTCCTCGCTTCTTGGCCTGCGGGCTCACCAGACCCGGATCAGCAACATTGATCCCACCATTCTCCTCCATAAACTGCGGGTCATCATCCCAACCATACCCTTCACTGACTACCCAGCGTGCACCTTGCACAAGCACCTCTTCGAGCTGATGGTCGGCCAGGCGTAGTCGTCCACCCTGCCCGACACCGCAGGGAACGTTGTTGAACATGGTATTGATGAGCTTGGACACCCTGGGTTTGATCTCACCCAGCGTCAGGTCAGTGCGCATAAGCCGGACACCACAGTTGATGTCGTAGCCAACGCCACCGGGTGAGATGATACCCTCATCGGCGTCAAATGCCGCCACCGCACCGATCGCAAATCCATAGCCGTGATGTATGTCCGGCATGGCAATCGATCGTCCCACAATGCCCGGAAGGGTGGCCACATTGGTCACCTGGTAGAGAGCGTCGTCGGCCTTCACAGCGTCAATCATCTTCTCACCGGCATACACCAGACCTGGTACCCGCATTGGGGCCTTCGAGGAATCCCGCTGGGAGCCTTCGGTTGGCAGTTCGAAACGGTAGTTGTCCAGCTTATTCAATCGACCAGTATAGGCCACGTGTCACCTCGCCTGTGTTGGATTCGCGATCTCATTCATGGTGGATCAGACATCGAGCAGAACCTGAATCAACCACTGATCCGGTTGCGACTGTTCCACCTTCAACATGTGATACGCAACCGCCTTGACCTCCAGCCCTTCGCCGTGACGTTCCGCATCAAACGGCTCCCCATGAACGGTAACTGCCGCTGTCCAGCCGGGCTTCACATTGATTTCGCAGCGACCCGCCACGAAGCCTTCAGCGTCAAAAAGGTAGACTAGACGAGACAAGACGTCCACCACCAGCTGTTCGGCATCGTCGGCATCGATCTCGAATGAGACAACTTGCTTCCGAGCGATCTGTGCTTTGCCGGTCATCACATCGGTGAGTGCTTCACAAGCAGCCGACAATGCCCGGGCAAAGGAATTGCCCCGGGCACGAAAGCCGACATCGGCGGTATGCTCAAAGAACTCATACGCTGGCATATCGGAATATAGGAGTTTGAGTGGGAACGGTAAAGGGAAGTGAAAAGACAACGGCGGGGCCATCTGTATCGATACCCCGCCGAGATTGAGCTTGAAGGAGTATGGACTACCTGACGTGTTCGATCATGACAGGTGCCTGACCGTTTTCGACATAGGAGATTTCCTTGCGTACGATCACACGCTCGAAATCACCTACGTGGTCACCGTGCTCCTCATAGAAAAACGGTCGAACGGTGGTCCCGGTCTTACCGTCGGAGACACGGATCTTGAGATTGACTACCAGTGTCTTCAGGTCGTCGGCATCGGGCCCGACACTGCTGACATGTACTTCATCGTCCTCGTGCAGAAGCATGACCGAACCATGGACATACAGCTTCGCTGGATCGTCCTGCTGATTGGCCAGCGCGCTCACGGCAGTGTTACAACTTATCACGGTGTTTCCTCCTTGATCGAATCGTGGCCTACGAAATTGTATCTGGTTGAATGGTAACCCTCAAATTGCGTAATGGACTGGCACCACATGTTGCCAATGAGGTCCATCTTAGCTTCCCCTGACCCGGGTGTCAAACATAAACACAGCGACAAAAAGCGCGAGCGAACCTCGCGGGCTAATCGACCGGCGTAACCAGACTGATCAACAAATGCCCCACCCGTGGCGTGGGTTGGGAATCGGCCGTGAATACTCGAAGGTCTCCGGTGTCGGTTATCAGGAACAACGGCATCGCAGAGTCGCCGTACTTGGACTGGAAATCATCAAAATCAAACTCTTCAGTCATCCGGTTGGACTTGATGACCGCGCCATTGTCCAGACGGGCCATAAGGTAATCGTAGGTGGCCTCTTCGTTGAACAAGTATCGGCCTTTCAAATGCCGCGGAAGCGACGTCTGCTGCGCTTTTCGTCCTTCGCTGCGTGGAGCCAACTGGTAGCGATGCGAACTGTCAAACAGATCGGAGAAGTGCAGCACGGCCAGGTAGTTGACTTCATCGTTGGCAGTCACCGCAAACACCTTGCCGATACCGTCGAGCTGCAGGTCGTTGAGCATCTCCTCGGAGAGTATGTTGCCGTAGTAGGTGCGCATCCCGGACTTGCGTGCCTGGGTGATGTTGCCCCAGTTAGTGTCCACCAGGCCAACTCTGAACTTGGCCTGGTGCAGGTGGTAGGCAATCTCGCGCGCGATCTTGTTGGCACCGGCAAAGAGTATACCCTGCGGATCCGGTTGGGCTACCTTGAGTAGGCGTGCCACCAGAGGCGCAGTGAGGCCATAGATGGCGACAGTTCCGATAATCACCTGAAATGTCACCGGTACCAGCATCTGTGCACCCTCTACCCCGGCTTCAGCCAGTCGAATAGCGAAGACGCTGGAGACAGCCGCCGCCACAATGCCACGGGGGGCCATCCAGCCCACGAATAGCCGCTCATTGAGTTTCATCTCCGAACGCAGGGTGGAGACCAGGGCCATCGCGGGTCGCACAACAATGATCAGAGACAAGACGAACAC
>WJKG01000446.1 GCA_014729205.1 candidate division GN15 bacterium
AGCGAAATCTCCGATGACGACCCGGAGTTCATCGCGATCTCCTCCGGCTGATCGAAAGAGCCCGTGTTGAGATTCGGTGATAACCCGCCTGTCAGGTCGAAGTCGGTTGTGATCTGGTTCTTGTAGCCGGGGTCATCAGCCGTAAGAATGAGCCGATAGGGATTGCTCTCGGTACCATCGTTGATGATAGACGCCGTGAGACCGACATCGGCCTCGTTAATGGCCCGTTTCAGGCCGACCAGCGAGTTGTTGCTGGAGTCAATCGTAATCGTGCGCGAGGACCGGTCTCCCACCTGAAGGGTCACTGAGCCAGTCCCTAACTGAGCCATAGACTGATCACTGAATCCCTGGCTGGCCAACTGGTGGTTGCGAGCCAGCGAGAGCACCTGGATGTCGTACGATCCTTTGCCAACCCGGCCGCTGGTCTCTGCCGTGACATATCCTTCCTTCGACACCTTGGCAAACGACGTCTCGAACGTCCGAGCCTTGGCAAGCTTGCCAACCGCCGTTTCCAAAGCCACGATTTTAGCCTGAAGCGCCTTGAGGCTCGTTACCTCATTGGTGGTCTCCTCGATGCGCTTCTCGATAAGGACCGCATCCTGGCGCTCAAACTGCATAATGGAATCAATGATCGAAGTTGTGTCCAACTGCGAGTTGATTCCATCTATGGAAAAATTCGGCATTGTTTATCTACTCCTCTGTAGACAGTGCGGACTTCAATGTCCGTGGTACATCACCGTAGTGATAAAGGAGGATTGGGAAGGCCGAAGCCTCCCCAATCCAACCTTGTATGTCTATTAACCGAACAGCTGCAGAACGACCTGCGGAGTCTGGTTGGCCTGAGCCAACATAGCCGTACCCGCCTGCACCAGAATCTGGTTCTTGGTGAAGTCGGACATTTCTGAAGCCATATCGGTGTCACGAATCATCGACTCGGAAGCCGTCAGATTCTGCGAGGCAACACGAAGGTTGCGCAGGGTGGATTCCAGCGTGTTCTTCTGGAAGCTACCAAGCGTACCACGGGTCGTGGATACCTCGTTGATGGCGGCGTCAATGATCTCCTGGGCATCCTGGGCACCCTGGACAGTGGTCACATCGATGTCGGAAAGCGAACGGTACAAGTTGCCCTCGATGCCCTTACCGAGCATGGAAGCAGCCATACCGCGCAGACCGATCTTGGCCGTCTGACCAACGTTGGCACCAATCTGGAAGACCAGCGAACGGTCAACGTTGTTGATCTCTTCGGTACCACCTTCAGAGGTAAGACCATAGGAGACCTTCAGCGACTCGGTACGGTCGGCGTTAAACACGACCGATTCCTGACCACCGACGACGGTCTGCGACGGGCCACCGTCCAGACGAACATCGTAGCGAGCAGCCTGTACGTCCAGCAGGAGGTTACCAACATCGATACCATTGGGACCCTTGGCGACCTTCATCTCGACAGTACCCTGACTGGAACTACCATCTTCGGCGTTCTTCAGGGTGACCTCGTGAGTCGTACCGTACATGACCTTGTCGATAGCCTGTGAGTAGCCATCGAAGGAGATCAGCGCATCGGTACCGGTGTTGGCCAGAGTATCCTCACTGATGTTGAGAGCCCTGATCAGGGACTCGTCACCAGCAGTCATATCGTTGACCTTGATCTTGTAGTAAGAACCCTCATCAGCAGTGCTGAAGCGGATCTTGTTGCCATCGACGACCTCGACGTTGACGTCGGAATCAGTCGAGCCCTTGGCAGTACCAAAGGTGGCATCGAGCTGACTCTGCAGACTGTTACCACCGGTGACAACCAGGGTATTCAAGTCGTTGTACGTCGAAGCGGCGAGCGACAGGGTCGTGGTCAAACCGGCCGAGCTGGAGGCCGTACGAGCGTAGACTTCCATATGGCGGTTCGAGATACCACGGCTGGAACTGGAACCAAAGTCGAACAGAGCGGCGGTGGCGGAGCCACTGCTGCCCTCGAAGTTGGAACCTTCGACGTTCAGCGAATACTGAGCACCCGTCTTGCTGGTCAACACATCAACGGTACCGGAAGTGTTGGTGCCGAAGAAGGTGACCTTACCGGACAGGAACTCGTTGGAGTTGGCGGCAACCTGAAGCTTCTGGGCAACCTGGGTGGCCGTGTCGCCGACCTCAAGATTGATGACCAGGTTCTGGGCGCCAACCGGAGACTCACCGTTCTCCTGGTAGTTCACCACGACCGTGTAGGTGCCGACGTTCGAGATCGTCGCGGTCGAAGCGGCCAGGGCGTTACTGGCGATCGATGCGGCGGCAACAGCGGCAGTCGCAGCGACCTGCAGACCGTTACCCCAGGCGTCCTTGATGTCAACCTTGCCGGAGGTCTTCTTGGCGGAGTCGGAAGCCTGCACAACATCGACCTCGTGAATCTTCTCGGACAGGTTGTGCGGATCACCGTTGGTACCGGCCAGAGACAGACCGAGCGAAGTGGTGTTCAACGAAGCCGTCGACTCTTTCACCTTGGTGGCGGTGATGGAGTGCTGACCGTCTGACAGGTAAGACTCCTTGATCGTCACCTTCGACGAGTTCGCCGTGGTGATCGTGGCTGAGTTGGCCTTGGTACCGTCGATCAGCTTCTTGGTACCAAACTGGGTGTTGGCAGCAATACGATCGATGGTCTTGATGGCGTTGTCGATTTCCGCCTGGTCCGCAGCCAACTGATCGGTGTCGTTGAAACCTTCGTTGGCGGCGTGAATGGCCAGTTCGCGCATCGAGACCAACAGAGCGTTAATCTCGGTCAACGCACCTTCAGCCGTCTGGATCATACTGACAGATCCTTCCGCGTTTTCGATCGCACGGTCCAGACCAGCAATCTGGGCACGGAACTGTTCCGAAATCACCAGACCGGCCGGGTCGTCAGAACCCTGGTTGATGCGAAAACCGGATGACAGCCGCTCCATCGAGGAGTGCAGCTCGCCCGTCGTGTTGAGCAAGTTGCGATGGGCATTGATGGCTGCCAGGTTGTGGTTAATGCGAAGTGACATTCCTAAATCCTCCTTGAGATATTATTGGGTATCCTTACCTTCGCGTTCGGTGGGCGCCGAAACGCCCGTCGTCACTTCCCATGTCTTCGTCATCATTACCGGGTGCCAACTCCACGCGACCCGCGCTTTCATTCTTGCACAGCACTATCCCGCACTTGTTGCGAGCGTGCCATATGACCTCTCTATTAGAAGGTCCCTTGTTAAACTAAATCGGCATTTCCCCCATTTGCTTAACGGAGAAAAAACGCCTCGCGAGCGTATTTTTCTACCTCACAGCGGTAACTTTTTCCACCTTGCCCCCAACCGAAGATCAGGTCTGATTAGCCGGCTCGAGGACCTGGCTCAAACGATCTGACGCCGGTTTGAACTCCGGGTCGATCTGCAGGACCCGCTTATAACCCATAACCGCTGAATCTATATGTCCCATATTGAGATAGCACTCCGACAGATTGAACATCGCCAGCGTATCTACCGGGTTCTTTGACAGATATATCTCGTACTTGTTGAGTGCTTTGTCGAACTGCCCGGTTTTCGAGTACAGGTCACCCGCCACGTGCACTACATCAAGGTCGTGCGGACACTGCTCGAGATAGGTCTCCAGACTGGAAATGGCTTCCTCGCAACGGTTTAGCTGAAACAGCGCCAAACCCATATTGCGCCACGTTACCGGCTTGACCGAAGCAAGCTCGACCGCCCGCTGATACAGCTTTACCGCCTTTTCGAACTCCTTCTGCTGATAGTAGCAGTTAGCCTGATCGTTAAGACTGTCCGGATCATCGCCAAAGGTCTCGAGAATACGGGCAAAACAGTCGGCAGAGAGTTCATGCTGACCGAACTCAGTATATAACTGCCCCGCCCATCGCAATGAGTTGAGCTTGTCTTTGTCGTGTTTGATCGCGTCCTCGATCATATTACGGGCCTCATCCACACGATCCTGTTCCAAAAGGAAACGACCGTACTTGGCCTTCACCTCCGAGTTGAAGGCCTCCAACTCGAGCGCCTCACGGAAGTACTCTTCCGCGTTTTCGCTCATGCCGGTCTGCTTGTAGATCAAAGCCAGACCCAGAAGGGTGTTGACGGTCTTCTTCCCCGTTTCGAGTTGCTTGAGGAAATGCCGCCGCGCCTGATCAAAATCACCATCATCGTAGTAGATCTGACCAATACGCGCATAAGCGTCCTTGAAACCGTCACGGACTCGCAACGCTTCCTCAAAATGATACCGCGCTGCTTCCAGATCGCCACTATCATACGCAATGCTGGCCAGACTGTACTGGGCCGGTGCACGACCATCCACATGCCCCAGAATAATCGGATCGGTTTCTCGCCCCGGGTCATAAGCAGCTTGTGCCTCGAGATACCGCAGATACGCCTCGCTGGCCTTCTCTCCCTCGCCAAGACGATACAGGCAGTTGGCCCGAATCATGAGCGGGTCCAGATAGTCCGGCTTCAGTTCAAGGGCGCGATCGCAGTATTCAATCGCTTTCTCGTACTCCTTCTGGTGGAAGTACGATGCCGCTATCTGCTCCAGACACATCAGGTGGAGGTGTCGTTGCCGTTTGTTCGTGGGATCAGACAGCCGTACGGCGCGTTCTGAAGTCTCCAGAATGGTAGGGATATTTTCGATTGCAAAACGCCCGTTGTACGTCCTGAGCACCTGCGAGTAGTTGAACAGCGCGAAGACATTATCCGGATCCTCTTCCAGCTGTCTCTCCAGGAGCGTCTTGGTCCGTTCGTGCTTCTGGCGCATCTTCTCTTCGGACAGGTCATAGCCAAGATGCCGAAGATTGACCGGCAGACGGTAGACCGGGTGCTCACCCAGAGCCAAAGCGTTGTGAACGATGCCCTCGTACTTCAGGCCCAGCTCTCGACGCCAGGCACGTACCGAAGGCAAAAAGGTCTTCACATCATGCTTGTCACCGTAGACGTTGAACACATTGATCGAAATCACATTAATATTCGGGTTGTTCATTGTGCGCTTGAGCATCTCCACCCCTTCTGGCTCGAAACGCTCATCGGCATCAATGATGAAGATCCAGTCACACGTCGCCTGCTCGATCGAGTAGTTGCGATGCTTCGAGAAATCCCCTTCCCATGGCTGGTGGAAGATGCGGGCCCTATACGACTCGGCGATTTCAATCGTCCGATCTTCTGAGCCCGTGTCGACCACCACAATCTCGTCCGCCCAGTCTCTGACTGAATCAAGACACTCCGGCAACATCTCCTCTTCGTTCTTGACGATCATACAGACCGAAATCGAGGGATCCTGGTTGAGCTGATCCGCCATGAGCTCAAGACTGTCAGTTGTCTTCGCGTTTTGCAGGCCTTGGCTGTGGATGTTTCGTGCACCGTCCATATCACCGCAGCCGATCAGCATACGGACGACCTGCACGTAGGCCTGCTCATCGCGCGGCCGTGACTCGAGAGCCTGTTTCAGTTCCGTAATGAACTCCTGCTGACGGCCACTCCGGTACAGTGCACCGATCAGTTTTACTCGCGCCGAGAAGTCGCTTGGCATGAGTTTCACGGCACGGCGGTAGTAATTGACCGCTTGCTGGTAATCACGACGCGAGCTGCAGATATCACCCAATCC
>WJKG01000447.1 GCA_014729205.1 candidate division GN15 bacterium
GCAGAGCCTGTTGAATCTGCTTATCAATGCCCGGCACGCCATTGGTTCCGAGGGTGTCATAACGATTACGCTAATTGTCGACAAGGGCTGGGTACACGTTTCCGTTGGCGATACCGGCCGAGGCATAGAGCGCGAGCATCTCGATCTGGTCTTCGACCCGTTCTTCTCTACCAAAGGCGTCTGGGGCGAAGATGCGGTTGTTGGTACCGGGATGGGGTTATCGATCTGCCGCAATACGGCTCGTGAGCATGGTGGCGAGGTGACGGTCGAATCTATTCATGGTGTCGGGACGACATTTACACTGACCCTGCCGGTGGCATCAAGCGAACAGAGCACTGGGGGTATGGGTGAAGGAAGTTCAACACTGTCAATCCTGCTGTTTGCGCTCGACCAAGCCTTGGTGGATACATACCAGCAACAGGCCGATGCGAACGGCCATGTTCTGACAGTGGCATCGGCGGTGCGGGATGTTCCAAGCCAGCTTCGGCCCACCTACGATCTGGTTATTGCCGATTCTCATTATGTGGGCAAGATCGAGCTGTTCCGTCTGCTCCAGAGCAGTGTCACGTACCAGGTACCGTTTGTCATGGTCAATTGTGGGGACATGGATTATCAAATGGCTGAGGCGGCGGAACAGGCCCTCGCCAACTATGCATCGGTTCCACAACTGTCAGAGATAACCTCCCGAGTACTTGGCCAAGGCGTCTGGTGCCGTGCTCACCAGACGTAACCGGAGGATTCATCACATAACTGAACCTGATCTGGTTGGCTGAGAATATCTCTTGGTTCGGGCCGACGCAGGCTTTAGTATGTGGTCAATGGTGCGAAAGAAACGCGACAACTCGGGCAAGACGCCGGCGATCGGCGAGCTGGCGAACTGCCGTGCTGATTCGTCGATACCACAGCAGGCGCTCAAGAAGATTGAGGCCAAGTTTCACCATTTCCAGACCATCCTGGAGCGAAACAACCAGGTGCTCAAGCAGATGACGGAGATGGAAGAGCGTCTTCACGACAATGAGCCGATCGAACTGAGCTACGTGGTGTCTTCGGTGCGCGACATCCGCGAGGGGGTCGCAGAGATTGTCGACAAGATGATCGAACTGGGCGGCGATGACTACCTCAGTCTGAAGGAAGCATTTGAGCGTTGTAGCTGGGAGATTGAGCAACTGCAACCGACTACTGCTGAGATACCGGAAGACGATTATGTCATCCCTTTAGAGCGCATTGATCGCGATAGGGCACCAAGCGTTGGCAACAAGTGCGCTCAGTTGGGTGAACTCAAGAACAAGCTGGGGTTGCCCGTACCGGACGGCTTTGCTATCAGCGCTCACGCGTACACGTATTTCATTGAATACAACAACCTCCAGAGCCGAATCAATGAACGGCTGCGACGGGTGAACGTCGACGACTACGAAGAGCTGGAACGGGTGAGCGCCGAGATAAGGCACATGATTACTTCGGGGAGAGTACCGGATGTTCTGGCCCATTTGATTCGCAATGCCTGTCGAGAGCTTCGTGAGCGTCCCGGTGTGTACCGGTTCTCTGTGCGTTCCAGCGCCATCGGTGAAGACAGCCATTATAGCTTCGCGGGGCAATATGCTACTTTCCTCAATTGCACTTTCAGGGAAGTGGTAGAGCGCTACCGTGATGTGCTGGCCAGCAAGTTCACGCCCAAGGCGCTCTATTACCTGGCGACCAACGCGCTGATTGAACACAATCTCGCGATGGGTGTGGGGTGTATGGCAATGGTTCGGGCTGATGCCAGCGGGGTGATCTACACGCGCGATCCGGTCAATCCGCAGGACAATGTGCTGCTGATCAACTCGGTATTCGGCCTGGGGAAACTCCTGGTTGACGGCCACCAGACGCCCGACACGATTCGGGTCCGTCGTTCCAATGGTACGTTGATATCCGCTCACACGGCGTTCAAACCGAATCGACTGGTCCTCCGTGAGGAGGGTGGCACGATCGAGGAACCGCTGAGCAGTTCGGCGAACGACCGTTTGTCCATTACCGAGGAACAGATTGGCCAGTTGTATTCATGTGCCCTGAAGATCGAGCAGCATTACCAGACACCGCAGGATATCGAGTGGGCCATTGACACCACGGGCGAGATCAAGATCCTGCAGAGCCGACCGCTGCAACTGGTCGACGAGCGAGAGGCGGAGAGTGTCGACATGACCGGCGCCGAGATTCTGGCCAGCGGCGGCACCAAGGTCTTTCCCGGGGCGGGGTCCGGACCCATTTTCCACGTAACATCGCCCGGGGACATTCCCGGGATACCGGGAGGTGCTGTTGTGGTGGCCCCGCATCCATTTGCCGGGCTTATCACCGTGATGGGCAAGGTGAACGGACTGATCACCGCGGTGGGTGGCATTGCCAGTCATATGGCAACTATAGCTCGCGAGTTCCGGGTACCGACACTGGTGGGAGTCGACAATGCCTGGGAGCTTACAGAGGGCGAGGTGGTGACTATCGATGGTTTGAAAGGTGTTGTGTATCGTGGCGGTCATCCGGAGCTTGTGGCCAGTCGAAGCAGCGATGGCAGACGTGGTCGTGAGGGGTCCTACAGCCTGCTCAAAGCGATCCTGAATCGGATATCACGTCTCAATCTCATCAGACCGGCCGATCCCGACTTTGTGCCGGAGAACTGTCAGACATTCCACGACATTACGCGCTTTGCTCATCAGATGGCGCTCAAGGAGATGTTCCAGGCCGCTATAGAACTCGAAGGTCCGGGGCAACTGGGAGTTCACCTGCAAACAGAGATTCCGCTGGATGTGCACATAGTTTGTATGGGCAATGATCGGCTGAGGCATGAGAACAAGACCGTGATCACCGAGGATGAGATTCTCTCGCATACGCTCAAAGCGATCTGGGACGGCATCAAGATGGAAGGATGGCCGTCGAAGGGGCACCAGAAGGGTATTCCCACCGGCATGACCACCAGCAACATGAGCGAGGAGAAACGCAAGACGTTCGCAGAGGATAGTTTCGCCATTGTCAGTGGCGATTACCTGCTGCTCAGCCTGCGCATGGGATATCACGTATCGACAATCGAGACGTATTGCTCTGACTCGGTGACGAAGAACTTCATTCGCATACAGCTCAAGCAGGGCGGGGCCAAGCGGGACCGTCGGATTCGACGCATTCAGCTTATTACGGACATTCTGACTGTGCTCGGTTTTGATCACATGGGCAGCGGTGACTTCCTTGACAGTATGATTGCCTACCAGGATTATGATTCAATCATCGAGAAGCTGAAGCTACTGGGCCGGTTGACCATTCTCACCAAGCAGCTTGATATGGCGCTGTCATCCGATGCCGTCACCGACTGGTACAAGGATGATATGCTGCGAATCCTGGGCCTTGCCGAAGACCAGGATGGTTCCTCGGGATAGAGGTCGGCGCTTGCCTTTGTCCGGAAACTGTGTTATCAAATCCCTGTTCACATTACTAGTCCTGACCGCGCGCTCGGCCAGTTCGTCATTCAGGCCGTTGTTGGAGGAGATATGGAGAAACTGGAATCGTTTTATCTGGGGCTGCTGGAGGCAATCGGCGAGGATCCGAATCGGGAGGGCCTGCGCGATACGCCCAAGCGGGCTGCCAAAGCGTTGGAGTTCCTGACGCAAGGATACAAGCAAGACGCTGATGAGATCGTCAACAAGGCGATCTTTGAGTCTGACAACGATGAGATCGTGCTGGTCAAGGATATCGAGTTGTACTCGATGTGCGAACACCACCTGCTGCCATTCATCGGCAAGTGTCATGTGGCATACATACCGGATGGTCGGGTGCTTGGCTTATCCAAGGTGGCGCGGATAGTTGACATTTTCGCACGACGGCTGCAGATCCAGGAGAACCTGACCAACCAGATCGCTTACACTATCCAGAAGCACGCCAGAGGCAAGGGCACGGCGGTGGTTATAGAGGCCCAGCATCTGTGCATGATGATGCGCGGGGTGCAGAAGCAGAACTCGGTCATGACCACCTCGTGTGTCCTGGGCGAGTTTCATGATGATCCCAAGACACGATCGGAGTTCTTCAGCCTGCTGCGTTTGGGCTCAGCCGGAACCGGTCACTAAGCGTTAGCTGGAGTTACCGCCATTTAGCAGAGGATGCAATCGTGAAACTGACGATCAGTAAGAGGTTCGAGTTTGCTGCCTCGCGGCGGTGTTTCGATCCAGAGTTATCGGATAAGGAAAACACGGCGCTCTATGGTCAGTCGGCGCTCGCTAAGTTTGGTCACGGGGCCAATTTCTTCCCCTACTTCGTATTCGAGGGAGCGGTTGATCCCGTGACCGGCATGCTGATCAATGTGGTGATTATCAAGGAGCGCCTCAAGCCGATAATCGACGGGCGGTTCGATCACAAGTTTCTCAATGCTGACACCCGGCCATTTGACAAGAGGATACCAACGGCCGAGAACATCGCGTGGCAGTTACTGCGGGAGGCCAAGCCGCTATTTGAGGATGTGGCTGCTAATCCAGTCTGTTGCCATTTGATAGAATCTCCAAGGACCGAGGTAACAGCCTGGAGCGATGGCCGGGTGGAGCGCCACCACTGGCTGGAGTTCTCGGCTGCGCGACGAACCTTTTCACCGCACCTGACTGACAGGGAGAATGAGGAGCTGTTCGGTGAGGCCTCGCGTCCAAGCGGCCACGGGCACGGGTATCGCTTGCGGGTCACGCTCTCGGCCGATGAAATGCCCGATACCGGACTGGTTGCTCCCGTACCCCAGATCGAGTTTTCGCTGGAGGAGTTGCGGTTACTTCTGGATCATCGGAATTTGAACACCGATGTTCCCGAGCTGGCGGGCAAGCCGATGACCACGGAGTACCTGGCCCAGTTCATACTGCGACGACTGGCCTCTGCCCTGCCAGTGCAACGCGTTCAGTTGTGGGAGAATTCGTACCTCTTCGCAGAGTACACTGCTGACGGCCATACTTCTTTGGGTGTGACGGAGCATTTCACGGCGGCACATCGTCTGCACGTGCCACAGCTTTCGGAAGAACAGAACACGTCCCTGTACGACAAGTGCAACAATCCGGCAGGGCACGGTCATGTGTATCGGGTGGAAGGCACAATCGGTGGGACGGTGGACGAGCGCACCGGCGCGCTGATGGATCTGGAACGGCTGACCGGTGCTGTTAGACGTGCTGTTGAGCCGTGGGATTACAAGCACCTGGACGAGGAAACTGAAGACTTCAAGGGGCGACCATCAACCTCGGAGAATATGATCACGACGCTCTGGGGCCGGACCGAGCAAGAACTCGACCACCAGCTGCAGCGCCTGCGGATGTGGGAGACGCCCAATAATCGGTTTACACTGCGGCGGTAGGCAAGCGCGTTATCACCTTCTCATGGATCATTCAAGAGAACAGGAGGTCACATTGTGGCAGAGCAGGCATATCTCATAACGGGAGCCTCGCGCGGGATAGGCCGCGAGATAGCACGGACTATAGCGCGCCGGGGTCGCCGCCTGGCGCTAACCGGTCGTGACACGGCAGCTCTGGAGGCAACGGCAGGACTGGCGCGCGATCTTGGCGCCGAGGTTACAGTTCATGCTGCCGATCTGGCCGATGTGTCACAGATTGGGAAGCTGGCCGATGAACTAAAGGGTATCTCGCTGTCTGGATTAATTGCCAATGCCGGAGTAGCTGTGGTTAAAGGCATAGAAGAATTGACTTCTGAGGATTGGCAGAGGACGCTTGATGTGAATGTGACGGGGCCGTTCGAGCTTGTCCGGCGCATGGTGCCGTCGATGAAGGCGGGTTCGTCGCTGGTAAACGTTTCGTCGGTGGCGGCAAAGGTGGCCTTTCCCGGGTGGAGCAGCTACTGTATGAGCAAGTCGGCGATGGAGGGTTTCTTCCGGTCACTGCGCGAGGAGTTGCGTCCTCGCGGGATTCGTGTGATCAATATCACCCCGGCTGCGACCGCCACCGACATCTGGCAGGGAGTCCCAGGCGAGTGGGACACGGCTAAAATGATGTCACCCGAGCAGGTGGCGATGGCAGTCGCATTTGCGCTGGATCGTCCCGACGATGTACTGGTCGAGGAGATTCAGATTGGAGGGCTGGGGGGCAACCTGTAGCGGCTACTTGAGCCGGTCAATTTTCGAGGCGACCACGAAATCATTAATGGACAAACCGCCGATGGCGTGAGTCCACAGTGTAATCTTCACGCGGTTCCAGTTGTACATCTGGATATCCGGATGATGCCCTTCCTCTTCGGCAATTTCTCCGGTCTTATTCACGAAATCGAGCGCCTCTTTGAAATCCGAGAATTTGAATTCTCGTTCGATCTTGGTATCGTTGTCGACAACATTCCATTTGGCGACCTGCTCGAGGTACTTTTCGAAGTCATCGCGGGTGAGCGGATCAACGCCACCTTCGCAGGGTTCGCATGTCTTCTGATAGAGCGTATCCATTTCCCGTGTCCTTTCTGCTTTCCGTGCTACTTCTCGTGTTCTTTCAAGTGGGCCAGTTCCAGTCCAATATCCAGAAGATGGGCCACGTCGGGGCGCCTCGTCTTGAGATCTTCAATATGGCCCCGTGTCTTATCAACAAGTTCGGCCTGGCCATGGTTCAAAGCAGTCTCGTAGATCTCGGTCGGCAGGAGCCAATCCTCGGGGAAGTCGGTGGTGACCTCGGCAAAGAGCGTCTGGAGTTCAGCAACAGGCTGATTACCGTCGCGAATGTCCCGAGAGAACTGATACAGCTCCAATAGACGTTTCAGGCGTCCCTCGTACTGCATGCGAACCGAACGCTCCTTCGGCACCAGCGCCACCTGCTGATAGGCATCCTTGTCGGCGGCACCATGGAACACCGAGACGATGCTCTTTCCGACCGCCATATCGTACGTACCCCACGAGGGCTCAAAGAGGGTTTCGTTGCCATCGGTGACAGTGCAGTCTGTGAACGTCATCAGGATTACCTTCTGGTGGCGTCGCTCGATTCCGGTGAGATTGCCCTCGACCTTTACACCGCTCTCGAACGACAGCCTGGCAGCGTGGCCAATCTCGATACCGAGCTTCTTGAGCTCCTGGTCGGTCATATCTTCGAGCGGCTTGTCGGTGTTGGCCAGGCGCCCTACCGGTGAACTGAAGCCGTCTGCATGGTAGTCCTTGCCGTGCCCCACAAGCTGCTGGTAATCGAAGGCAAGCGCGGCGGGACCGGCGAGATGCAGGTAGTACGGCTGATTGTCATCGTCGTATCGTGCTTTCTCTATTACTCCGGTAGCCTGCAAGCCGGAACTGTATTCAGCGGTGGCGACATTGGCCGACTCGATGGCCTTATCCAGTCCGGCTTTGCCGCCGGTCATGAAAGCCATGCGAGATGCGAAGTCTTCCAGAACACTGCCCAGATGCTCGAAGCCCCTGCATACGAAGAGCTGTGGTTGCTCGTTGGTGATGTCGAAAGCGTAGTCGGCGGCGTCGAGTGTATAGGCAATTTTCTTCACGGCGTTGTCATCGAGGCAGTTCTTGGCCTCTCCGATAGAGGACAGAAGACCTGCGCCGTAGATCTTGTAGTTGTCAACAGAGCCTATCAAGCCGTACTCGACCGTCCACCAGTGCAGGCGGCTGAGCAGTGCCATTTCTGACGGCTTGCCCAGGTTGGCCTGGCGGTATTCCACGTCCTTTTCGGCTCTTTCAATCTCTTGAGGATCTGCATCGGGCTGCTCCTTGAGGATGGACAGATGACGAATAGCCTCATACAGCTCGAAGTCCTTTCGGGAGGACATCGCCTTAGCGCCCACCTCACCAAAACGTCGCAGGTAGTCGGCGTATTCTTCATCGACGATAATAGGCGCGTGGCCGGCGGCCTCATGGACGATATCCGGGGCCGGGGTGTATTCCACATGACCGAGCTGGCGCATTTCACAAGCAATCGGAAGCACGCGGTGAGCCTGAAACTCCATGAAGGCAGCCGGCGGGATGAATCCATCGACGGCTACAGCACCCCAACCGATCCTGGCCAGAATGCGGTTCATCTCCCCGATCCGCGGAATCTTGTCCAGATCGATTCCTGTACCCAGCAGGCCCTTGAAGTAGAACTTGTGTGCGTGTTTCTTGTGGAAGGCAACAGCGCGCCGCATGATGTATCGCCAGACAGCATGATCGATCGGCGTATAGGCTTCCCAGTTCTGGTCGACCACGAACTGCTTGAGGTGGTCGGGCAAGTTGCGGACGTTTTCGTTCTCGACCGTCTCCCAGAACGGTGGTTGGTCGGTTACCGTAGTTGACGAGCCGGCGGCATCCGCGGCCCGGAAATGGGTAACCTGATCATGTCGCTGCCAAATACTCATAGCATACCTTCCTGCGCCTGCACCGTTGTATGCCAACGGCGTCTTATGATGACCTATTTGTATCCACGTTTACACCTATTGTAATAGAAACAGGTGCAGGAGGCAAATGTTTCCAGCGCCAGTCGACGGAGATGGCTTCAGAAACCCGGGCTATGGTGTGCTAAGTTGTGGTATATCAGTAAATTGGTCGAGTGACTCGGGGTTGGCCAGCGCCTCGCGATTTGAGACTGGTTTGCCGTGGATGATGTTGCTGACGGCAAGCTCGACTTTCTTGCCGTTGATGGTATGGGGAATCTGTTCGACCTGGATGATCTTTGCGGGGACGTGGCGCGGGGTCTGGAGCCGCCGGATTTGCAGGCGGATCTTCTCGGCGAGTTCATCGTCGAGCGCCAAGCCTCTCTGCAGAACGACAAACAGCACGATGCGGACATCACCCTGCCATTGCTGGCCGACTACCAAGGAGTCGACAACCTCTTCCGTTTCCTCGACAGGACCGTAGATCTCGGCGGTACCGATACGGACTCCGCCGGGATTGAGGGTGGCGTCGGAGCGGCCGTAAACCACCACACTGCCCCGCTCGGTAATCTCGATGAAGTCACCGTGGCGCCAGACACCTGGGAAGTGATCGTAGTATGCGCGGTGGTAGCGTTCACCGTCGGGGTCATCGTAGAAGTACACCGGGCGCGACGGGAACGGGGCGGTGCAGACCAGTTCTCCTACCTCACCGGTGACCGACTCACCAGTGTCGTTATACGTTTCGACTTTCATACCGAGTCCGCGGCATTGTATTTCGCCGGGGTACACGGGCAGGATGGGGCAACCGAGCACAAAGCAGGATACAATGTCGGTACCGCCGGAGATGGAGGCGAGCTGCACATCGGACTTGACGTGGTTGTAGACCCAGTTGAAGTTCGCTTCAAGTAATGGGGAGCCAGTGGATAAGATGGCCCGCAGACGAGTCAAGTCATGAGAACTGCCGGGCGACATTTCGGCCTGCTGGCAGGTGGTGAGGTACTTGGGACTGGTGCCGAAGACGCTGATACCCTCCTGTTCGCACGCACTCCAGAGTACGTCGGGATCGGGGTGAGCGGGGCTGCCGTCGCACAGGAACACGGTCGATCCAACCTGGAGCGCGCTGATCAACCAGTTCCACATCATCCAGCCACAGGTGGTGAAATAGAACACGGTGTCATCGCGAGTGAGGTCGGTGTGGAGCACGTGCTCTTTGTAGTGCTGCAGGAGCGTCCCCCCTGCCCCGTGCACCATGCATTTCGGCTTACCGGTAGTACCGGAGGAATACATGATATAGACAGGATGATCGAAGTCATTCTGCACGAAGTCAATTGCTGAAGCACCTTGATCCATTAGGGCTGGCAGCAGAACGGATTTGGGAAGCTCTGTCTTTGGAGTTGTCTCGAGATAGGGAACGATAACTACGATTTCAATTGAGGGGATGGCCTTCACGATCTGTGCGACACGATCCAGCGAATCGAACCGCTTGCCACCATACTGGTAGCCGTCGGCGGTGAACAAGACTCTGGGCTTGATCTGACCGAAGCGGTCCAGTACTCCCTGGAAGCCGAAGTCCGGCGAGCATGAGGACCAGATGGCACCAGAGGCGGTGGTGGCCAGCATGGCCATGACCGTTTCGGGGATGTTGGGCATGAATCCGGCCACGCGGTCGCCCGGCTGTACACCAAGCGAGCGCAAACCAGTCTGGAGGTTCGCGACATCGCGGTGCAGTTGCTCGTAGCTAATGTGGCGGGGATCACGGTGCTCGCACCAGTGGATGATGGCCGTATGTTCATCGCGGTAGCGGAGGAGGTTCTCGGCGAAGTTGAGCCGGACTCCTTCGAACCATCGCGCGTCCCACATCTGGTCGCGGTCAACGATACGTTCGTATGGCTGAGAATGCAGGATGTCGGCGAATTCCCAGATTGACTGCCAGAAGTCGCGAATTGCCGTCACAGACCAACCATACAGTTCGTGATAATCGTTGAAGTCGAGGCCGCGCGTAGTTCGCAGGAAGTCCATGAATCGGCGCAGTTGCGACTGAGCGATTCTTTCTGGGGACGGTTCCCACAAAGGTTCTGTTATGCGTGAAGTGGCCATCGTTCGGCTCCCTGCTTCGAAAGCGAGTGGCGCGCTTAAGTGGAATCAGGACGACAGAAGCCCTCTGGCCTGTCCCCAGAGGAGTAACTTCCAGGCGAAGTCGGGCTGCTTGTTGTCCAGGGCAACTTTCGCTGTCATTTGCAGCCAGGCACCTGATCGTGGCTGGCCCTCGTTGGCGAGCGCCATGACGACCGGAAGCATACGTTCGTGACTTCCGAGACGGTAGGAGCGGAGGAAGGCCGGCTCGCTCGCTTCGACTGACGGTTGAGCGTTGGCGAAGGCCTGCACCTGGGCCTCGTCGGGGATAACTTCGCAGTTGGCGAGTTGGGCCAGGTTGTTAGCCGTGAGAAGATCCGAAGTCTTCACGAAATCCGGCAGTCGGTCGTATCCGATGCCCTTCTTGCCGATTGGTTTCTCGACTTCGAAGATGGCGCGTCCGGAGGCGCGGGTATAGTAGTTGGCACTGTTACGGCCAACCAGATCGATCAGGTCGGGTTCGATGACACCATCGGGGTTGAAGATGCCCTCATCGATATGGAACCGCACCACCTCGCAGATAGCCAGATTGCCGGCCCCTGGTCCATCGCCGAGCGGGACCATCTGCGAGAGCTTGCACTCCATCTGGAACGGCGAATCGGCAACGCGAGGCGGTTTGACGGTGTCGCTGGCGATGGCCATAAGGCCGGATTTCACGAACTCATCGACATCGGAGTCGTACTCCGTCGAGGCGAGCGAAACCTGTTCGACCATGTCGTACGGTACTGCCTGAATCACGCACTCCCTGGTGGCGACGAGATTGTGGTAGGTGTCCTTGCGGCTGCCATCGCGGACACGCGTGGAGGGCGAGAAGGCCACTGTGGGCGGATTGGCTCCAAAGGCATTGAAGAATGAGAACGGCGACAGGTTGACTGTACCGTCCCCAGATATCGTTGATACCAACGCGATTGGTCGTGGTGCTATGCCGCCGAGCAGCAGCTTGTGTACCTCGACCGTCGGTTTCTCATCGGGATTGAAGTGAAGCATGCTTGCCTTGTCCGTTTCGCCTATACTCCGGCCGATTCGACGTTTTTCTTCTTGGCAAGTATAGACC
>WJKG01000448.1 GCA_014729205.1 candidate division GN15 bacterium
TCTCGAAACAGTCGTCGAAGACCTTCGATGAGCGCTTGCCCCATCCCTCCTTCTGCATCACGACGGTTTCGAAGCGCTTATCAAAATCCCTGGCCTGCTTGGCGTCCATCTTCTTGCGCAGATAGTCGGTGACAATCTTGACGAGCTGGACGCGTTCGGCGCTGTCGATGTAGTACAACCGGATGTCAACATCGGGAATGGCAAGGGCGTGCGTGATGGTATCGGTTATGAAAGCCTGGTGTAAGAATCGCAGCATGTCACCCTTGATGATACCGAAGTCCATGCTGGAGCCTTCCTCTGTGGGCTCCTGGATACAGACCGCGATTACGGCGTTGTTTTTCTTTTGCGGCATAAGTCCTTGATGGTTGCAATTAGCAGTTTCATGCGAACTCACCGCCAATATAGGCCCGCCATTCGAGCAGAGTCAAGGAGCAGACTCGATTATTCTGCGAGTATTCTGTTTGGAGGATGCTGGGGCTGGTCGGAAGAAGCTACGGCAGAGGCGAGACCTACTTCACAGCCTGCATGTACTCAAGCATCTCGTCGGGACCAACGACACCCTGTAGCACCCGCTGGACATTCAGGTCGCTATCCATGAGGATAACGGTGGGAAGCGAATAGTGCTTCATGTTGAAGCGCTGCATGAAGTCTCTGGTGATGGGTGAGTCGGCGGTTTCGAGTTGCACCTTTATAGGTACGAAGCGTTTAGCTTCCCGGGCGACGGTCTGGTCACCGAAGGTCTTCTTGTCGAGGACACGGCAGTTGGCGCACCACGTAGCCCAGGTATCGACCAGGACGGGTTTGCCCTCGGATTCAGCTTTGGCCAGGCCGGAATTCAGGTCGGTCTCCCAGTCGATGAGTTTGGCCTCGGCCTGGGCGTGACCTCCGCCTCCCATGGGGAGCCAACCGGAGGCGCCCGGGAGAATGAAGCCTTGCGTAAACAAGGTGCCGACCAGCAGATAGGCACCGATTAGCAGCGCCAGGATACCGAGGAACTTCTTCAGGCGCGGGAAGAAGCCGGATTCGGTTGTGAGGCGATCGAGGCCGCCCCCGAAGGTGCCATAGGCCAGAAGTATCAGGCTCGTTATCAGAGCAATATAGCTCGCGGGCAGGAGTGTCTGCAGGAAGTACACTGCCATGAGAAGCAGCACGAATCCGAAGAACTTCTTGATCTGTTCCATCCACTCTCCGGCGCCGGGAAGCTTGCTGATGGCCGACGAGAAGGTGCCAATAATGACATACAGCGTTCCCAGTCCGAGGGCGAAGACGAACAAGACCAGAAAACCGAGATAGGGTGATCCGCTGGTGGCAACATAGAGCAGGATTCCGGCGACAAAGGGCCCCACACACGGTGAGACGACCAGTGCCGCGATGACTCCGAGGATGATCGAGCCAATAACACCGCCGCCACCCTGTTGCGCCTTGGCCCCCAACTTGTTACGCAGCGACATGGGGACCTGGAGTTCGTACAGGCCGAACATTGAGAGGGCAAAGATGACGAATACGATGGCGATACCTATTACGACCGGCGTACTGGCCAGCCAGGCACCGAACACCCCGCCGACGAGGCTGACAATGAGTCCCATGATGCCGTACATAAACGCCATAGCACCGACATAGAACAGGGACAGCACAAATCCACGGCCAACGCTCCGCTGCTGTCCCGCGAATACCGAGACGGTGATCGGGATCATAGGATAGGTACATGGCGAGAACGAGAGCAGCAATCCGGTCACAAAAGCCAGGCCCAGGGCCAACAAGTACCCCCAGAAGCCATATTCGTTGATGAGCCGTTCAAGATCGTTCTCGGGCTGAGCGCCGGTGGCGGCTTCGCCTTGACCGGTTGTTGTCTCAGGTTCTGTTGTAGCGACCTTTGGCGTTGTGGCTCGATCGGCGAACAGCCCAACATGCGTCGCGGCACCCATTTCACCAACGGTGACAGGAATGGTCAAGTCGTGTGTTTGCGGAGCGCGGCACTCGTAATCGTTGCAGGGCTGGTAGGTGAAACTGACGGGTATCTGGTAGTCTCCGGTGGCAACATCATCGCCAACGTCGACCTCGAAGAAGAAGGCAACATCGCCGGAGTACACCGAGAATGGCTGATCGAACAGTGTTATTTCGTGCGCTTTGGGAAACGCGATATTGGCTAAGGCAATACCATTGACCGTATCAAGAACCAGCTCAGCCGGAATAAGCCAATCCTCATACGGTTCGGCGGAGTTTATGTGCCAGGCGGGGTCGATGCTGACCTTGACTGCTGCCGGGTATGTCCCACCCGCAGCGACAGATTCGTAAGAGAAGACTGCTTCGGTCTGTACCAGCGGACCTTCGGAGCTTCCGGTCTCGCCGGTCTGGCCGCCACCGAACGGATCGGTACCGGCGAAGATCGGGCCGACCTGCAGCACAGAGAAAACCAACAGCAGTATCGCACTGTAGATGCGAATGTGATCAAACGGCGGCAGTTTCTTCATAGCGTGCACAACCCTCGGCAACAGTATTCCCAAGCGTACCGGTATACATGAACCGGCCGCTTCACTCCATTAGTCGCAATTGAACTCACTTCCTTACAATGAAGAAACAGGGCTTCAGGTTTCCACACGTTCGGCGATTTCATACTATTCGGGGAGATGGCCGAGCAGCTATTTCCTGGCCGCTCGAGCCAGGATTTCGTTGCGCAGGTAGATCAGGAGCTTCTCTGTATCGAGGCTCCGGACGAGTCGATCGGCCAACTTATCGGAGAGCTTATTGGCCAACTCCTGTGCAAACTGACGAGTGAACAGGTTGAGATCCTCGGTGGTGACATTTTCAATTGTGTCTTCCCAGCTGTGAGGTGTATCGGATTTGTCGGCCTTTGTTTTTTCCGGGGTATCGGCCGAGTCTATACTCACTCGCTCGAGTTCATCACCTTCGAACTTCTCAATCTCTTTTTTGAATTCATCAATGAACTTCTCCACACCGGCCGACTTGTCTTTCTTCTTCTTATCGCCCGGAGGAGGTGTGACGGGATCGACGTACTCGGACGCGCCGGTCTTGAGGTCTTCGGGCTTGATATCCTCGGTGGGCTGCTGGTTATCTGGCGGCGGCGGTTCTGATGTGCTCTGTTCCTTGTCCAACTCGCCAACTTCTTCCTGCATGGAGTTGATGAACCAATTGTAGTCATGATCAGCTGCTTCATCGGCCTCGGAACTGCCCAGATCAGCAATATCAATCTTTGACGTACCAATACGCTCTACTTCCGAGTCTTTGGGAGGCTCTGGTTTCTGCTTGTTTGACTTGTCTTCGTTGATCATGATCGATTCCACTTCGTGGCCACCGCTCTGGTCGGCTTCATTGGGGGCCGCGTGATCCTCCATACCCACGAACTCTTTGGTCGGCTTCTTCTTGAAGGAGTTGCTGGGGATCTGGGTCGTCTGGCTACCCATTACTTCGCTCTCGGTGACATTTATGTCGGGGTCGGTGGCGTCGACCTGATCCAGTCCAAGGGCGGCATCGAGGAACTCGTCATCCATATCGGCTTCCTCGAGCGGGTTCGCCGGCTTCTTCTCCGGCGTATCCGAGCGCCCGGAGAAGACCATAACTTTCTCAATGAAATCACGGGGATCAAACGGACGCGGGACAATGATCTCATCGGGCAATGGCAGCGATGTATCCTTGGGGTCATTGAAGACCAGCACCGGCACACCCTGGAGTGCCTGAGCTCCCTGGAGTGTGGCGAAGAGTGGTTGTCCGGCCTCATCGGTGAGTTCGCCGCCGACGATGATCAGATCGGGTCTGGCCTGACGGCATACCTCGGATGCTTTGGGGCCGTCGGCGACTGCGAGGACCTCGAACCCGTTTTGCCTGAGCAGTGTTTCTGCGACAGTGCGGATGTTATCAGAGGCTTCAGCCAGGAGGACACGTTTGTGCATGATTGGCGCCTATCCCCTCACTTCTTTTTCTTGGCCAGATGCGATGATGCCTTATCCAGGAATTCGCGTTCGGCCGGCGAGAGATTCTCGATTCCAACCTCATTAATCTTGTCGAGAATCTCATCGACTTTCTGCATAGTAATATCGTATTCTTCACGATCTTTTTCGATTTTACGTTCGTTCATTTGTCGGCGCAAGTTTCTAATTTTGCCAAAAGTGCGATCGAGTCGCCAGTCCAGCTTGAGGTATGCCAGGCCATAGAGTGCACCACCGAGGTGGGCCCAGTGGGCGACATTGGCACCTCCGAACAGAAAACCGAGAAGCATCATCCCGGGCACCATCCATTTCACTTTAACGGGAAAGAGAAAATAGATGTAGACCAACCGGTTAGGAAACATCACCCAA
>WJKG01000044.1 GCA_014729205.1 candidate division GN15 bacterium
GGGCACCATGCACTGACACTGGATTCTGCAACAATTGTCTCCGGAAAGTGTTACGAGTCACACAGTGTTCGTTCAGGGAGTCTGAATTCAAGCGCTATGGTGAGCGTAACCTAAAGGAATTGCTGGATTTACCGAAATGAACAGTATGCCGTTTAATGTTCGAGATTGCACACTGATTATGCGCATGGGGGGAGTCGAACCGGCTGCCAATATGAGGGAACTCCGCGAACGTGTAGCGGTCTGCCCCACTGAGTCGCTGTTCCATCATTTCTGCGAAACCGTTATCCGCCCCACGTTTGATGATCCCGAATTCCGCAATGACTTTGCGGTCTGGTCAGCACATTCGCTCAACGATCGAGTACTGGCCGAACGACTGGGTATTATCAATCCCTACGCCCTCTCGAGTTTCGAAGAGCTTCGTGAGATTGTGATAGACATTCTCGATGAACGGCTCAGTGAGGTCCCCTTTGTGCAGTGGGCACTCGGTGGAGATTTCCGCTTCATGCAGGCCGCTACGGTTGTGTTCGACTCGGATATAGATCTTGTCGAACCCAGTGATCTGGTCGAGCAACTGCCGAACATGAGTCATAGCTCTATCTATTATCACTTTGTGGAAGCTCGTCGGCGCACGCCCGACGGAAGCGATGACTTCACGGTCTGGCTCCAGGACTTTGGCGAGTCTACCGAACCCATGCGGGCAGCGATGGCCAGTATCGATTTCTATCATCTGACACTGTCGCAACTGAAGGACAAAGCGACCTCTGCCCTGCGACGCGTTGAGATCCCCGAGGTAAAGCATGACAGCTAAATCGCTCGCTGCATATGAACCGGTGGTTGGTAATGTCGTTATTTCACAGCTAAAACAACTGGCGGCGGAGCTGTCCGGGGCGAAGATAGTCCACATTAACTCTACGCGCCTGGGTGGTGGTGTCGCTGAAATCCTCCACTGGATGATCCCCCTGATGAACGACCTCGGGCTGGACACCTCCTGGGAGGTGATTGAGGGGCACGGTGACTACTTCCACGTCACTAAGACATTCCATAACGGGCTGCAGGGCAACCCGGTCTTTCTCACTCAGCACATGATCGATACCTACGAGCAGACAGTCGCGGAGAACTTCAAGCGCCTGCGGCCCACGCTTGAGGAGGCCGACTTCGTGATCGTGCACGATCCTCAACCAGCCGGATTGCTGGACCTGTGCCCGCAGCGGAAGGGTAAGTGGATCTGGCGCTGTCACATCGATGCGAGTCATCCGAACCGTCGCGTGTGGCAGTACCTGCGATCGAAAGTGCAGCACTACGATGCCTCGATCTTCTCCATGCCAACCTTCGCCCAGCGTTTGGATCATCCCCAGTTCATCATAGCGCCCAGCATCGATCCCCTCTCGGACAAGAACATTGATCTGCCACAATCCGAGATCGATGAGACGCTCACTCGCTTCGATCTATCCTCGGAACTGCCGATCCTCACGCAGATTTCGCGGTTTGATCGCTTCAAGGACCCCCTGGGTGTTATTGAGGCGTTCAATATGATAAACTCGTCCATCGATGCCCAGTTAGTTCTGGCCGGTGGCGGAGCTACCGATGATCCCGAAGGAGCTGCCGTGTTCGAAGAGGTCAAAGAGGCCGCCTCCAAGAATTCGCGCATTTCTGTGCTGCTATTGCCGCCCGATGCCCACCGTATCATCAACGCCCTGCAACGCGCCTCTACCATAGTCATCCAGAAGTCTCTCCAGGAGGGCTTTGGCCTGACGGTCACCGAGGCTATGTGGAAAAGCAAGCCGGTCATCGGTGGTAACACCGGCGGGATACGCCTGCAGGTCTACAACGGGTACACCGGATACCTCGTCGACACCCCCGAAGGGGCCGCGTTGCGACTCCGCGAACTTCTGCGCCACCCGGCTCAGATGCGTCGGATGGGACAGACCGCCAAAGACTTCGTAACGCAGAATTTCCTGCTTACCAGGCACCTCCGCGAGTACCTGACGCTGCTGTTTGGTCTGCGCGAGGGACTTGCCAACCACCTCATGGCTGGTTAAATTGCCTCCAACATGGAGGTACTTCACAGAAACCTGGATATCGACGAGTTCTATCACAAGCTGCAGGACACTGCTCAACGTGTACTCATGCTTGATTACGATGGGACCCTGGCGCCTTTCGTTGCTGAACGTGACCAGGCGTTTCCATATCCGGGAATCCGCGAGCTTCTCTCCCAGCTCATAAACGACAGCCCAACGCGCGTGGTCATAATCAGCGGCCGCAGTGTCGCAGACCTGCTTGGGCTCCTCGGATTAGATGATCCGCCCGAACTCTGGGGATCTCATGGATTTGAGCAACGGCTGCCGTCGGGAGAGATTGTAGTTCCGAAGATACCCGAAGAAACGCAATCTATGCTTGAAGCGGTCGGCTCGTGGGCCGAAACACACGTGCCCGAACCGCAGCGAGAGCCCAAACCTGCCGGCTATGCCTTTCACTGGCGAGGTCTGGATGAGGGCGCAACCAGCGAGCTTCGTGAGAGAGTTGAATCGCAGTGGAAAGAAACCCTGCCCAAAGCCGGTCTGTCACTTCACGAATTCGATGGTGGCCTGGAGGTCCGAATCAGGGATATCAATAAGGGGCACGCTGTTCGCTCACTGGTGGCGGGTGCGGATGCTCAGAGTGTCATCTCCTATCTGGGTGATGATTTGACCGACGAAGACGCTTTCGCCGCACTCGAGCACTTGGAAGAACGGGCCCTGAGTGTCCTGGTACGAAAAGAGCTTCGGCCCACAGTTGCCCAGTTGTGGTTGCAGCCACCGGGCGAACTCCTTGGATTCTTGAGACGCTGGGTGTGAGCATCGTGCGGCAGGGATTACATATGACATGGAGGTTCATTTGAACGACGAGAATAGACACATGCTGGTGGTTTCCAACCGACTTCCGGCGGCCGTGGATCAGGATTCCGATGGTAACTGGAAGGTCTTTCCTTCTTCGGGCGGACTGGTGACTGCCATGGCCCCGGTCATGCGACGTAACGGCGGGACATGGATCGGGTGGCCGGGCTGTCCCAAGGATGCACCCGCCGAGGAGCTTCTAAGGGAGCATTCCGAACAGGAACGATTCACACTGAAGCCGGTACCTGTGTCAGAAGATGAGGTAGCCAAATACTACCGGGGATTCTCTAATCAGACCATCTGGCCGCTCTTTCATGATCTCCTGGGCTATTGTGAGTTCGATGCTGACCAATGGGAGACGTACTGCGAGGTCAACCGACGTTTTGCCGAGGTTACTGCTGAGGCGATCCAGGGGAGCAGTCCGGTTTGGGTCCATGATTACCAGCTGCTGCTTGTGGGACGGTACCTCCGCGAACTGGGCGTGCAAAACGACATCGACTTCTTCCTGCACATCCCCTTTCCAAGCAGCGACCTGATACGGCGTCTCCCCTGGCGGCGAGAGATCATGTACGCCCTCATGGACTACGATCACATTGGGTTTCAGACCCGTCACGACTATCGCAACTTCATGCAGAGCGTTCGTATGTTCGTCGAGGATACCCGAGTCCACTCCAAGCGCAACCATTCCTTCGTTTTGCACAACGAGCGTACCATAGAACTTGGCATTTACCCCATCAGCATCGACTTCAAGGAATTTGACAGCGGCGCTCGTTCCCAGGAAGTTGCCGATTCGGCGTGGTACTTCCGAGAGAACCTGCGCTCGGACAAACTGGTTCTGGGGCTGGACCGGCTCGATTACACAAAAGGCATCCCTGAACGATTTCTGGCCTTCGAGCGGGCGCTGGAGAAGTACCCCGAACTGCGGGGACACCTGGCCCTCATTCAGGTGGTTGTCCCCAGCCGGGTCACGGTACCGCAGTACCAGGGATTGAAAGAACAGCTCGATCAGCTTGCGGGGCGAATCAACGGTCGATTTTCCACGGATCGCTGGATTCCCATACACTACATGTTCCGTCACCTGAATCGCAATCAACTCCTGGGATACTACAAGGCATCTGAAATCGCCCTCATTACTCCACTGCGTGATGGTATGAACCTCGTCGCCAAGGAGTACTGTGCAGCATCGATTGAAAACAACGGCGTACTGATTCTCTCTGAGTTCGCCGGGGCTGCCGATCAACTGGCCCAGGGAGCACTCATGGTGAATCCATATGACCTGGAGCGTGCAGCCGATGCCATCTTCGCTGCCTACATCATGGATGACGAGGAAAAAACACGTCGAATGAAAGCCCTGAGGTCCGAGGTCCGTCGCAATGACGTCCACAAATGGTTGCGACAGTTCATGGAGAAGGAAACGAGACGGCACCGACCGTCGCAGACCTGATCCAGTCCTCTACTGACGCGGCTTCAGAATGAAGTCTATGTTGCCTATCTGGCTGGATGCATCCTGCGGCAGGACTTCAAGCGTACGCTGCTCAGGAACAGAGACATAGCCAAGCTGGCTGAGCTGGTGGGGGTCGATCTGGACGGTGTACTTACCGGGTATCAAGCCCAAATGATAGTATTCACCTGACCGGAACGTCGTGATTTCAGCTGCCTTGCGATCGCGAGTGACATCGTGGATGATCAGTTTCACACCACCCACTCCGGACGTGACATCATCCACCTCACGCTCCACGGTCCCCGTGACCTCAGCGGCGTACACCAGGGGGATGTCTATGGCTGTGACCATATTGGGATTGAACGTCACGGCGTAGTTCTCATACACTGGCTTGAGATAGGGATCATCAATACTGTATTGATCGATTCGCAGCAGGTAGTCATCGTACGGACGCAGCCGATCGTAGAAGTACTGCCGGTGATCACCAATAGGTCGCCCACCTACTCCCTTGATGCGGGCTCGAACATTAGGTACGAACCGCTCTGAAGCATCTCTGCGGTTGTTGGCGTTGGCATCGACAAACGGCCGGAGCAGCGCCGAACCGTAACCCACCCCGTTACGCCGGTCGAAACGCAGTCGACGGGCGGCATGATCCCACCGGACTGATCCTCGCTGCACCTGGTTGACGGCCAGGTCCTGTTGCGCGTCATTGTACGTCGCCCGTGAGTTGAAATTGGCGAAGGGGGCGTAGATATTGAACGTGAGCTGGAACGTATTTGCACCGGTCTGCCGATTGTGCTCAATCCCAAGCGTCAATTGCCCGGTCCGGAAGATACGTCGGGCGAGGTTCACGCCGATAACCGAGAAGTCGTTGACTTCGTGATCATAGGTAGCGCGAAACTGAGGGTTGAACCACGGCAATAGCCTGGTCAGCAAGTACATCTGGCTGGTAAGGCTCGTGGTGGTTCGGTCCGGGTACTCTTGCTGACGCAACCGCCCAAGGTAGTTGATGTAGAAGCGCGGCAGACCAACGTTGAACCCATAGTTGATCTGCAGCATGCGCAGGTCCGGAAACTGATCGAAGGTGGCATTGCCGCGTACTCCCCACTGTCGGCCAAACAGACGGAACGGAAACGTGGTAGAAGCCCGGACTTGGTACTCGCGTCCACTCTGGTTACGATAAGGATTCTCTTCATAGCGGCTGTAACCGGCCGAAAAGCTGAAACTGGACACCTGAGTATAGGCTGCGTCGGCCTGCACGGCCACATCTGGTGAATAGGAACCGAAGAGCGTGAGGTTCGAAAGCGGTTGCGTCGTTGCCTCCAGCGCATAGGCGGCACCAATGGTGCTGTCGGTCGCCAGGGGCATATCAGATGACATACCAACTGTCACTCGCGGATGCAGGCCGTAGTAGACGGCCGCGTTGGCGTAGCTGTCATACTGCTCGGGCACCGCCGTCTGGCCACCGGCGACCGTATACTCTATCTGTCCCGCCGGGATCAGGTTATAAGGGATCCGAACATACTGTTCCTCGGTACGGTATTCACCGTTAGGACCGTACATCTTCAAGGTGATCATCGACGCCCCATACACGAGATCCACATCGAAGCGGTATTCTCCGTTGCCGTCGGTATAGGTGTAATCCGCGAGATTACCGTCGATGTACAACTCCACCTCCCATCCTTCGCCCAGATACCCTTCAAGAGTAATCGTCTGGAAGAACTCGCGCTGCGTCTGGGGACGATTGGTGACCATGGCACCTATAAGATTCCGCCCGAGTTGTCCTTGGCCGTAGGTATGGCCTGCCTCGATCTGTGTAATATACGGCGAGCGATCGGTGTAATAGTGCCATAGATAAGTCATCTGGTCGCTCTGCAGTCCGTTTACCGTATTACCGATGGCGTTAACCGTCAGGTCCCCCCCGGCCAGCATGGACCCCAGATTCAAACCATAGAAATGCTCCTTGTTACCGACAGGGTTGGCGGAGATCATCCAGTCAAGTGCCCCGAACTGCAGGAACTCACGATCATGCGCCAGATCCCGCACATTTCGCGCCGCCACCTGCTCTTCCTTCAACCCCCTGCGGGCCATGGCTCGCTGCATCCTCTGGTAGGCCGGCAGTTCGGTGTTCAGGGGCAGGTTGATCATCAGGGCGCTGAAGATGAACTCCATTGGCAGGTCGAACAGCTTGTCAAACAGGTCAACCCGCAGGAATACATCGGAGTTGCCCAGGTAGTAGTCAGCCGGGGTGATCGGCATGGTTGTCAGCCACGTTCGCGCTTCACCTTGTCCCAGATCAAGTCGGTAGGAGTTGTCCCGATCAATAACAAAACCCCGGAAGAGACTATCCGTGAAGTCTGCCTCGACCTTCAAGTCCAGCAGATCGAACACGCGGAGCAGCGGCACATACACCGTATCGCCGTCCCATTGAACAAAAATGTCCTGCTTGAGCAGACGGCGTACTTCGAATGAAACCGGGATCTCCTCCCACTGCTTCACCCCCTGGCCAGCCGGTTGCGCCTGACTTTCAGCCGTACACAGCATAAAGGCAGCGATCAGCACACCCGCGGCAATGACACATCTGTGGACTGTAGACCTGCTCATAGTCTCCCCGTTTATATCCCCGGTCCGTCAGAAACGCTACCGCCGCCGGTCCTCCGGTATGACCGTTGTGAACGAAAACTCGTTGCCCGGGATCACATCCTCGGGTGGGATGTCTGTCCGTCCTCGCGTGGTCACCTCGATATCGGCCCGGTACGGACCATCAAACCCCTCCAGGCTCACGGGAAAGTCCAGTCGCCTCTTGAGATCCCGGTAGACAGCGATATCCAGCTTCTGCGTCATAATCTCGTTGTTGTGCGCATCAAGCAGCCGACCGTTGATGACCCCTACATAGGAGACATTGCCCTGGTTCTCCATATCCAGTAGCACGCTCACACGGTCAAAGGTGGTATCAATCCAGGCAGTCGTATCACGCAGGGCCAACCGTGCCACGGACTCACCCTTGCGGTACTTCGCCACGATGGCTGTCTCCATGATCATGTTAAGCCGTGTCGTGATTGCTTCCTCAGAGGCTACCGGTGGCGGGCTCACGGTACCCTCGGATGAACGAACGATCAATCGGCTCCAGTACTCACCGTCAGGTAGGTTCTCGGGTGGGTTGGCCACCAGACGAATCACCTGTGAGCCATTCGGCGGCACGACGATCTTGCGCGGAAACGCCTTGAGCCAGCCCATGCACGAGCGGGGATCGGTTACCGCAGAATCTCGCAGGTCGATGTCGACATTACCCAGGCTGTCCGATTCCGGTAACCCGAATGCAAACCTGACCTCCACTTCCTTGGGGTCGGGCGAAGGGTTCTTAATTGTCAGTCGCGTCGTCCGCTTGCCCTCGGTCATGATAGCCGTTGTCGGCGCCACCAGCACTCCTGCGAGTGACCAGAAAGCCAGGACCAATACGATAACCATGCTCAGTGCGCCTGTTGCGCATGCGCGTTTGAGACGTGTTGTGTTTCTGTCGATGATCATCCCTGATACATCCTCCATTGATCTCTATTCTGGGTCCTGTCTCGGGGTCAGCTCCCGAGATAGGACACGCTCAGGATAATATTCGCTTCATATGTACCGGGCTCCTGATTGGGCTCCGGTATCACCTTTCCACCCAGATAGACATTGGTCTGACCGCCACTGCCGATGACAGCACCTGCAGGCAATGAGTACGGATTCTGCGCCAACCACCCATCACCCGATGTTACCGATGCTGGCGTCGTGGCATTGGTATCGACCACTGCCTGATCACTCGCGAATACCAGCATCATCTGGTCGCCACTGGCGGTGTGGCTGAGATAGCTTGGCAGGGTCAGCACCATCGAAACCGAGGCGCTGGCCTGGCCGGTGACAACGAACTGGGCGGTGGAATCATTGTCATCCGGACCGATTTCCTTGGGTACGCCCTGAAGGACATTTCCAAAGACGAGGTTGTTGTTGACCGTCACCGACAGCGCCGTCAATACGGTGGCGGTTGCCTGGGCATTGGTAGTTCCCTGAGCGAAACTGGCCGGAGCGGCTGTCATCACGACAACCACGATGACCAGAAGCAACTTCAAGCAGGCTGTGCGTGCCTTGTGAGGCATTGTCACGGACTCCTTCCGTGTTGGTGACATCAATGTCTACCGGCAGCTTAGACAGCCGGTCAGTCCTTGGGAAGTTTAAATCAGCTTCCATTATACGCTACCGTCAGCACGATATCTCCTTCATACGTACCCGCCGGCTGATTGGCCGAGGGCCTCACCGATCCCCCCAGGTAGATGCTGGTACCACCGCTGCCGATAATGGCTGCGGCCGGCAGGCTATACGGGTTGGTGTTCTGCCAGCCTTTCCCCGCCGCCATGGTAGTCGGTGAACTTGCACCAGTCGTATCTACCGAGGCGTCAGTCGCCGAGAATATGATATCCATGCGCGAGGAACCATCGGTCTTGGTCAAGTACTCTGGCAGGATGAGAACCAGGTTGATTCCCTTGTCTGTCTCGCCGGAAATATCGAACACAGCGGCGTTGGCAGTATTGTTGGCGGTGGCCGTTTCCACCCCCTGCAATACCTGGCCGAAATCGAGATTCGCCGTTGCACTGACAGATATTGTCCCCAGTACCGTAGCCGTTGCGGTAGCAACCGCGACATCCTGAGCGACTGCAGAACCTGAAAGCAGGCATACCAGCCCGACTGTCACCAGTAGGATCATGACCTGCCGGCACCACGGGGTCGATCGATGTGTGGTCGATTTACTGTTCATACACTGCACAGCCTTTAAGCCGTTTCAGTACAGTAATCGACCTAACTGCTCAAATTCTTAACAATCTATGGGGATATTCCTATAGCTTTGGGGCGGGATTTTCCCATGGGAATCGGTTTCCCGGTCCCTCGATTAAAACGGTGTGGGGGGCAAAAAAGGAAAGAGAGCCTCGGAATGAGGCTCTCTTTGGATTCTCAGGATGAGGGCGAGACGGAGGCTATTGGGCCGCGTACGCTACAACAAGAACAATATCTGCTGTATAAGCGCCCGCAGCCTGGACAATCGACGGATAGATACTACCGCCAATGTAGATCCGTGTATTGTTGCCGGGAGCTTCACTGCCGATCACCGGATCGGCGCCGAGAGTAGCCGCGGTAAGATCCTGCGGATTCTGGTTGTTCCAGCCGTCACCAAATGCGGCCGGGGTACCGGCGTTACTGGTATCGATAGCGCAGTCGGTGGCACCAAAGGTGATAGTCATACGGTCACCACCCGGACCGGTCATGTATTCCGGCAGATAGAAAGTAGTGATAATCTTGGCGCCCGGCTCACCATCGATAGTGAAAATGCCGGTGGAGTCATCATGAGTGATTCCCTGAGTCGAGGGCTGCCCCGGGAAGGTCAGCGGGAAGTCCAGTTCCTGAGTCGCGGTCACTGTCAGGGCGGTGGCCACAGTGGCGGTCGCCTGACCGGTTACAACGTAGTTTGCCGCCAGAACGCAGGACGCTGTTCCCAGCAGCAACACCGTCAAGACGAGCGCGGCCTTTTTCATGGCTGACTGACGGTTGGTGGAGCTAATCATCTTGGGCCTCCGTGAAGTTGTGTATTGTTTCATCTGCATATTTTTCAACCAGCGTTTCAGTCGTTGAACAGCGTGCCCACGCGCGCCGTTTATCAATTAAATCGCCAGTTCATGACCAGCCGATAAGCGCTTTTGGCCAAAAACAGGACAGATGAACAGATTCTGTTTAGAGCTTGAACAGGAAGCCTATAACTGCTGAAAAGCCCCAGATTCCGGGCGATTAGCCCTAGTTCCCAGTATAGGTGATAGTGATGGTGATGTCTGCCGAGTAGTTGCCCGGTTGCTGCACCAACTTCGGCACAGCCTTTCCCCCCAGCCAAACCGACAGCCCATTGGCGCCAATCCCATAAGTCTGTACAATATACGGGTTTAAATCGTCGTTCAGAGGAGCGCTCTGGTTGGGCGAGGCACTCGAATCCATGGCCAGATCAGCGGAGCCGAATACCAGGCGCATACTGTGGCCAGAGGTGGTGGACATATAGTCCGGCAAAATGAACTCAACCGTGATCTCATCACCGGCGTTACCGCTCACGCTGAACTCTGCAGCTCCGGTCTGAGCCTTGTCGATACTCTTGGGCACCCCCGGAAAGACGTCCCCGAACTCGAGGTTATTAACGACCGAAACAGTCTGCGTGTCCCCTGGCTCCATACCAACGAACAGAGTCGACAACGTAACGATCAAAGCGATCCTAAGCGTCAGTCTCATGATCCTTCCTTGCGAAGAGCAGCTTCACCGAAAGCCTAATCAGGCTGCTACCGGCAGGCAACAAAAAAGGTCGTGAAGTCTCAGGTCAGAGTGCGGGATCAAGGATCGTTATCACACAACGCGGACCACGGTTTTGCACCTGCATAACCTCTGCGGCAGGGACGTGTCGCACGGGCTGACATCGATCAGTGCGATCGTCTCCCCAGGGGACATCGATTCTCCCCCGCCATCGCTGACCGGAGGATTCATCGGTGAGAGAGACGACGACACTCGAGAACGAACCACTGTGGACATACCACAGGCTGTCCTGCACCGAGTGTACGCCGGCCGACACCTGGACAAAAGCGGTTGCTTGAATAGTGGCGGATTCGCCGGGAGGCGTACTCCATGAAAGACCGGCTGCAATCAGCGATGCCAGAAACACCAGGCACTGAAGCCTGATATGTGAAAGGGTAGGTCTGTTCTTCATCAGGTTCGATAGTAGTTACGCGTGTACTATCGCAACCTAACGAATTACGCAGTTTTGTCAAAAGAATCGCTGCAGTGCATGAATAGAAAACGCCGGCAGCGCCGGGTAGATGGACAAGGGATATGCCTGTAGAAACGCGAAAACGGGCGTACCTATCGTGATACCCAACTACGGCAGTGTGTAGTCGCGTTTCGGTAGCCCAGTGGCAAGGACGATACAGAAGCCCCCTTTTAGCCGCCTGTGTAGGTCACAGTCAATACGATATCACCACTGTAGTTGCCTCCCGTCTGTGCGATTCCCGGATTCACTGAACCGCCGATCCAAACTGTCATATCACCAGCGCCACTGAGATTGAGGGTACTAACAATGGCCGGGTTGATGACGCCCGCAGGGGCCGCTTGCCCGCCGCCACTACCATCCTCGTACGAAGCATCAGTCGTCGAGAACGATATGGGCATCGTAGCCGCGGCACCATCACTAAGCTCCGTGGGCAGAGTGAAATCCAGCGTCACCTCCGCCGAGGCAGTGCCGGTTATCGTCCACTCGCCCGCCGAACCTGTTGTCGCCTTGTCAACCGACTTGGGCGTACCCGGCGTCACCGATCCAAACTGAAGATTGTTGGATCCGGTAACAGTCAGCGAGGCTACAACGCTGGCGGTCGCCTGAATTGTTCCGCTCTCTTGTGCCTGGCCCGGCGAGCATAGCAACACCAGTAGCACCAGAGTGCCAAGAAACGTGAGCAGTTTCACTTCTTCCTCCTTTGCCTGGCTCCGAGGAGCCGCCATTCCGACAGAGGAAAAAGCAAGGGCGGTGCCGCCACTGCCTGATGATCACGTATCTATCGTAGGACAAGGCTATTAGACTTGTTCGTTAATCCTGTACTTCAAGAACTGCAGGCGGTTCTCTATGGGGTAAGCCCAACACCTGCCGGAGGTTTCCGATTAGATTTCAAACACGGGATGGGACGTGTTCTATCTAACGAGAGAGGCAGACTTGGACCAACCAGATGTCTCACCTGACCGACCCTCATGGGTCGATACCCGACTATCATACTCCCTGTTACTCGATTAGTTGAAACCTAATCAATTCTCAGCGCCTCGATAACATTCTTGCTACTATATGCTGGGGAATCTAACAGTACCTGTCGAAGTATGGAAAACAGCATGTGGTTGGACACCAAAGCCCGTGCATCATCAACCGGTGTAGAGCTTGACAGATCGACCATGGAGTGGTATTTTTACAATGTCTGCATTGCTCTACAC
>WJKG01000449.1 GCA_014729205.1 candidate division GN15 bacterium
GATACGCCGCGGAAGCTGTCGGCCAGTTCCTCGAGCTGACGGAGCCGCTTGATGTAGGCCTCCAGGGGTTCCCGACGAGCCCCGGGACGAGCACCGGAGATACCGTCGGCAGCCTGCACGATAACCGTATACGGGCTAATGATGGCCACATCGCCGTGGTGTCCCTCGGCGGCATTAACCACGATCTCGCTCTCGCCGAAACGCCTGAGGAAGTCGGCGCCGATCTGGGTGTGCGTACCTTCGGTCTCCCGGTCGATAGCTTTGCCCAGATCATGAAGCAGACCGCACCGTTTGGCTACCAGGGCATCCAGCTTCAGTTCGGCGGCTATCAAACCGCACAGCATGGCCATCTCTTTGCAGTGCCCCAATACGTTCTGGCCATATGACGTCCGGAAGTTCAGCTTGCCCAGATGACGAACGATCTCCGCATGCAGCCCGTGAATACCAAGCTCAAAACAGGCCTGCTCACCCGCATCACGGACGATAACTTCCATTTCCCGCTGTGACTTTGCCACCAATTCCTCGATACGAGTCGGGTGGATGCGACCATCGCTGATTAGCTTCTCCAGCGCCATGCGGGCTATCTCGCGCCGCACCGGATCATAGCCGGAGAGAATAACCGCTTCGGGAGTATCGTCTACAATCACGTCAATACCGGTCGCCGTCTCGAAAGATCTGATATTGCGCCCCTCGCGACCGATAATGCGGCCCTTCATCTCGTCACTCGGCAAGTTGACGACAGACACTGTTGTTTCCGACGCGTGCTCGGCCGCACATCGGTAAACCGCCTGAAGAATAATCTCGCGGGCCTCTTTCTCGGCGTTCTGTTCAGCCCTCTCCTTTATCTCCTTGACCTTGGAGGCCGACTCAATCTTGGCCGTCTCCAGCATATTGTCCATCAACACCTTCTTGGCTTCTTCGGGCGTCATTTGAGCGATGCGCTGCAACTGCTCGTTCTGGCGTGCCATCACCTCTTCGAGCTCGGCCTCTCGCTTCGTGATACCCTTTTCACGCCCCTGAAGGTCACCCTCGCGCTTGTCCAGATCCTTGGCGCGTTGCTCGACAAACTCCGTCTTCTTCGAAACCGCCGCTTCCTGGTCACCGAGTTTCTTGGTCTCCTGCTCCAGCTCGCGGCGTTTCTGCTCGACCTCCTTCTCGAACTCACTCTTGAGCTTCATCCACTCTTCGCGAGCTTCGAGAGCAGCCTCCTTCTTCTGTATCTTGGCCTCACTCTTGGCCTCAGCGATGATCTTCTTCGCCTCAGCCTCGGCCTTATCAACATCGACCTGCGCGGCTCGGCGTGCCGCCTTCGATGCCACGAAGAACGTCACCAAACCGACAACCAGAGCGACGCCGACTACGACAATCCAGTCCATATCTATCCTCCAACCCTCCCGATACGGTCGGGTCTTGATGCAAAGATGTCACAAATGGGATAATAAGAATCGGAAGGCCGACAGAAAAACGCGACTCACCCGCCAGACGGGGAGTCGTTTAATGTATGGTCCAGACGATTCAGAAGCTGATCGAGCCGTTGCCCGACCGCGGCCTGTGTCGTCTTCAGTTCATCCGATGTCTCATCTAACTCAGAAGCAATCGACATAGCTGCCAAAATGGCAATCTTGTCACGACCGAATGATCTACCTTCGGCCGCCGCCTCCTGCATGCGAGCATCGACCAGATCAGCGATCCTCGATATTCGGGCATTATCTACCGACCCGGCAATAGGATACTCATCGCCGTAAATCGTTACCACTACCCGGTTTTCGCCATCTGAATTGGACATACCTTATGGAAAATCTACCAGTAATCCGCGCTTTCTTATCCCACTTTATTACAATAGGTTACGGAAAACTACCGATTACCGGAGGGGAAAGTCAAGAAAAAAAGAACTACGAGGCCATGCTCTCGAGTTCATCAAGACGATTCAGGACCGTTGATAACCGCGAACGAACCGCCTCGGATTGATCCGCATTCTTGAGCTGAAGCTCCTCGTGCTCCTTCTTGAGCGACTCAAGCTCCGTACGATACCGCTCATTGGCTTCCTTGAGCTCCGAGTTCTCCTTGCGAAGCGACTCTACCAGCGAACAGACGGTTTCAATCTTGTGCGTCAGTTGTTCCAGCTTATCGTTCATGACTACTTATCCCTTATCTCAGCATTGAACTTCTGGTTTAGCATTTCCACCACATGCGCTTGCCGTTCATCGACTTCCTCACTCGACAAGCTGCGCTCAGGTGAGCGATAACGAATGGTCACCGCAATCGACTTGCGACCCTCCTGAATCTGTTTACCGGTGTACAAGTCGAATATTCCCACGTGCTCGGCCAAATCACCGGCGGTCTCTTTGATCGCCGCAATCAACTCGCCGGCACGCACCCCAGTATCGACAACAATGGCCAGATCTCGAGGCGCCGATGGATACACCGGCAAGGGCCTGTACTCGGCCAGCGGCCGGCGCAGATCCATAATCTTCTCCGCCTCCAACTCAGCCATGTAGACCGGCTGCTTGATGCCGAAGTGCTTCAGGGCTTTGCTGCCCAACTCCCCGATGATACCAACCGGTTTGTCGTCTATGAGAACTTCGAAACCTACGTCCGGCTGAAAGAACTCCCTCGGTGAGTCCTTGAAAGTCAGCTCACCCAGCCCCAGACGGTCACAAAGCTCTTCCAGCGCGCCCGTGATATCATAGAAATCGAGCGGTCGCGGCCGATCGCGCCAGGTGTGTTCGGTGTCACCTGTCACGGCAATGACTAACCGCAGCCGCTGACCACCGGTAGGATCATCCTGGTTTGCCACCGGGAAGTAGACATTCCCGATCTCGAACAGACGCAGGTCAAGATTGCGATGCGCCAGATTGTGGGCCACCACCTCGGCTGTAGTCGGCATCAGGCTTGTCCGCATGATATTCAGATCACCCGATGAATAGTTGGCCAGCTTGACCTCGGGCTGATCGGGATAGAATACGCCGGCATCCCTGGTATCGGCGAGGCCGTGATTGAGAATCTCATCGAATCCGGCCCCCACCATTAGCTGCCGTAACTCCTGCTGAAACATGTCCACGGGATGGCGCGGCGTATACAGCGGTCCCAGGTTGTATATAGCGTCAGGAACCGCGTCGAAACCCTCGATTCGCGCCACCTCCTCAATCAGGTCGATCTCACGCTCGATATCAGGACGGAACGTCGGCACAGTCACCTGCAAAGGCCCCTGGCCATTGCTCACACTGAACTCAAGTCCCTCGAATATCTCCTGCATGCGCTGGCTGCTGATCGCAGTACCCAGAATCCGATTGCAACGCTCCGGACGGATGGAGACTGTCATGGGCATGATCTTCTCAGGATAGCAGTCCACTACCCCCTGCAGCACCTCTCCCCCGCACAACTCCGCCATAAGGGCGGCAGCACGGTCAATGGCCCGCTCCAGCCCCCCGTTGGGATCAGCACCACGCTCGAAACGGGCCGAGGATTCAGTCGCCAGGCCGAGGTGCCGCTTGCTCTTGCGAATGACCGAGGGATTGAAAAAGGCCGCTTCCAGCAACACAGTGGCCGTATCGTCAGAGACCTCGGAGTTCAGTCCACCCATCACGCCACCGGCGGCGACACCCTCTTTGCCGTTGGTGATCAGCAATACATCGGGAGTCAGCTCGTGTTCTTTGTAATCCAGTGTCGTGAATGTCTCGCCCGGTTTGGCTCGACGAACCACAACCTCGCGCGATCCGAACCGATCCAGATCAAAGGCATGCAGCGGGTGACCAGTCTCGAGCATCACGTAGTTGGTAATGTCGACTATACTGGAAATCGGGCGTATGCCGGACATCAACAACCGTTGCTGCATCCACCACGGCGATTCTCCCACAGAGACACCCTTGATAACACGGGCTGCATACCGCGGGCAGGCATCGGGATCCTCGATCACCACCGAGACTTCGTCAGTCGCCTTGGCGCTGCTCTGCGTGAGTTTGATCTCAGGATACCTGACATGCGTATTGGCCAGTGCCGCCAGGTCGCGCGCTATACCGATTGCGCACATGGAGTCCGGCCGATTGGGCGTGAGTTCGAACGTAAGGCGATAGTCATTGAAACTCAAAGCCTCGGCCAGCGGCGTGCCGAGACTGGCATCCGTGTCAAGCACCATGATACCGGCATGATCCTCGGATAATCCCAGCTCGCGCTCGGAGCAGATCATTCCGCAGGATGTTACACCACGTATCTTGACTCTCTTGATCTCCATGCCCCCGGCAAGTTTAGCACCCAGAAGAGCCACCGGTACAGTTTGCCCCTCGGCTACATTGGGAGCACCACAGACGAGGTCCATTGTCTCGCCGCCAACATCAACCGTAGCCAGTTGGATTTTATCGGCACCCTTTATGGGGCTGAGTTTGATTACCTTGCCGACGACCACCTTGTCCAGGTGCTCGGCCATCGGCTCGATCTCCTCGCAGGCGGTCCCGCAGAGGGTGAGCCTCTCGGCCAGGTCATCGACCAGCCAGTCGACCCCGGAGAGCTCCTTAATCCAGTTGTATGAAATCTTCATTTAACCAAACTGCCTGAGGAATCGGATGTCATTGTTATAGAACAGCCGGATGTCCTCGATCCGGTGCTTCATCAAGGCAATACGCTCCACGCCCAGACCGAAGGCGTAACCGGTGTACTTCTCCGGATCATACCCCGCCTTCTGCAGGACATTGGGATCGATCATCCCACACCCGAGAATCTCCAGCCACCCGGCGTACTTGCAGAGCTGGCAGCCACTGCCTCCACACAGGAAACAGCTCACATCGACCTCCGCCGATGGTTCCGTAAAAGGGAAAAACGACGGGCGGAACTTCAGCTTCACATCCAGACCGAAATACGCCTTGCAGAAAGCAACCAGCACACCCTTGAGATCCGCCAGTGTAGCGTGTTCGTCGACCGCAAACCCGTCGACCTGATGAAAGGCCACGTGTGCCCGGGCCGAGATAGCTTCATTGCGAAAAACCTTGCCGGGCGTAATAATCTTGAATGGCGGCTGTCGCTTCTCCAGTTCCCGTGCCTGGACCGGAGTCGTATGGGTGCGGAGCAGTCGACCGCCCTCCACGAACAGCGTATCCTGCATGTCGCGGGCAGGATGGTCGGGCGGAAAATTGAGCGCCTCAAAGTTGTAGTAGTCGGTCTCGATATCCGGGCCATACGCGGTCTCGAACCCCATGCCGTAGAAGATGTCACAGATCTCCTGCAGCGCCTGGTTGGTTATATGCACCACGCCCTGACGGCTCTTGGTGCCGGGTAGCGTTGGGTCGAACGCCGAGGCCGTCTTCGACTCGGAAAGCTTCTGCTGGATCTGCGCCAAC
>WJKG01000450.1 GCA_014729205.1 candidate division GN15 bacterium
CCAATGGTCTGTTGGCGCTTGGTCACAACCTGGCATCCTCATCGGCAGCTTCCGGTGACCCCATTCTGGGTACGCCGGGCCAGCAGGGATTCGGACGTATCGACCAGGGTTACCTGGAGATGTCCAATGTCCGCGTGGTGGATGAGATGGTCAACATGATCGTCGCCCAGCGAGCCTATGAAATCAACTCCAAAGCGATCCAGACGGCTGATGACATGGCCGGAATCGCCAACAACCTCAAGAGGTAAGTGATGCGCGTAGTTAAGCTCATCCTGGCGGCGGTGTTAGTTCTGAGCCTGTCGGTCATGGCCGGTACGGTGGAGCGTGACCAGACGCTTGCACAGCGGCTCATCATTGAGCACGGTCTGGATACGGCCCGCTACGAGGTGATGGTCGACTACTGCAACCTCGAAAGGGAAGACTTCACAATAGACCAGCTTCAGTTTCGGTCACTGACTCGCGGCGAGCCGCTGGGGACCTTCTCGGTCAATGCCATGGTGACTGACAGCGGGGATATCGTGGAAAGCGGCCGGGTTCGGTTCAATATCCGCAAGTTCGCGGATGTGCTCGTCCTGGCCGATCGCGTTCGGCGTGCAGAACTGCTCACGGCTGAACACTTCAAGACCTCGCGCATGGACGTGACCAACCTTCGTGAGCGACCGATCCTGTCGTTTGAGGAGATTAGCGGCTATCGGGCCCGTCGGAACCTGGTGCGCGGCTCTATTGTCACCTCCGGTGATGTGGAACCGGTGCCGGATCTCGAGAGTGGGCGCGAGGTGACAATCGTCTACAACGACGGTCTCTGCCAGATTACAGCCCCCGGTGTGGCCATGGGGACCGGCAGTGCCGGCGACTATATCAAGGTTCGTAATACAACCTCCGGAAAAGTACTGGTAGCGCGCGTGGTTGATGCCACGGCGGTTGCCATTGACCCCTGAACCATGGAAGGTGATGGATACTACTATGAGTCTCAAGAAGATCATTATTCTGCTGCTGGCGTTGTTGCTTTTGCCGTTTACGATCAAGGTGAACGGCCAGGACCACGGCCGCAACATGTCATTGTTCACCGATGTCAAAGCGCATAAGGTGGGCGATATTCTCACGGTGCTGATCTATGAACAGGCCAGCGCGTCGAACCAGGTCCAGACCAAGACCGAGAAGACCTCGCAGCACGGCACCGAAACCGGTCCGGGCCAGGGAGAACTGGGGTTTATTCCGCTGTTCAAGTTCAACTCTGACTCCAAGAATACGTTCGACGGCAAGGGGCAGAACACCCGCAACGGGTCGCTGCGTGCGAAGATGTCGGTAACGGTGGTAGAGGTGAGGTCCAACGGCGATCTGGTCATTGAAGGATCGCGGACGATCGGCATCTCCGGTGACAAGGAAAGCCTTAATCTCAACGGCGTCGTTCGCCAGCGGGATATCGCTCCGGATAATTCGATACCATCGTACCTGATTGCCGACGCCCAGATAAGCTATACCGGCAAGGGGACCGCCAACACCGGCGCCCGCCCGGGTATCATCACTCGTGTACTCAACTGGATTTTCTAAGGAGGGGATATGCTGAGCTCTTGTATGCACCGCCTGGCCACTCCGACCGGTTGGGTCATTGTCGTGGCGCTGGTGCTCGCCCTGTGCCAGCCTGCCGATGGGGCGCGGGTCCGGATCAAAGATCTGGCCCAGTTCCAGAACCAGCAACAGCTTGACCTGATCGGCTACGGTCTGGTGATCGGTCTTGATGGCACCGGCGACGGCAGCGGGACACAGTTCACGATTCAGTCGCTGGTCAACATGATGCAACGCATGGGGCTGACGGTTGACAAGGACCAGGTGAAAGTCAAGAATGTCGCGGCGGTGATGATCACGGCCAAGGTGTCCAGTCACATGTCGGTGGGCTCGTATTTCGATGTGACAGTCAGCTCAGTCGGCGACGCCAAGAGCCTGCAGGGCGGTACGCTGTTGATGACGCCGCTGTCCAGCGCCGACGGTACAGTCTATGGTATGGCCCAGGGCCCCGTGTCCATTGGTGGTTTCAACGTCCAGCTCAACGACGGCAACCGCATTTTCAACAATTACACACTCGTCGGCCGGGTGCCCAACGGTGGCAAGATGACCAGCGAGGTGGTCAGCGAGAATGAAGGCAGCAACGAGGTACTGCTTCAGCTTAACGATCCCGATTTCACTACTGCCTATCGGGTCTCGGAGCGAATCAACGTCAAGTACGGCCTGGTGGCGGTTCCGATCGATGCCGGCACGGTACGGATGGTGATCCCGGACTCGCTGATGCATCCGACCTATCGTGTCAAGTTTCTGGCGGACGTGGGACACCTTGAAGTTATCCCGGACAATGTCGCCAAGGTTGTGATCAATGAGAAGACGGGGACAATTGTGGCCGGTGCTCATGTGACAATTGAACCGGTAGCGATAGCTCACGGGACGATTACGGTGAACATCCAGTCCAGTCCGGTGATTTCGCAACCTGCTCCGTTCAGCCAGGGGGAGACGGTCATCAGCAGCCAGTCAGCAATACAGGTTCAAGATGAGACCGCCCGGGTGGTTCATTTGAAGGGGGCGGTTCATTTGTCCGACGTCGCCAAGGCCCTGAACCGAATCGGTGCCACGCCGCGTGATATCATTGCCATTTTCCAGGCACTCAAGCAGGCCGGGGCGTTGAGATCTGAGTTGGTGATCCTGTAATGTCGGTACCGGTAGTAAAACCCGCGGTGCCGCTGGTCCCGCAATCGTCGCTGGACCATCTGAAGGGTCGCTCGACGGACACCTCGGAGGAGCGGCGCAATCGGCTCAAGCTGGCGGCCAAGGAATTCGAGTCCCTGTTTTACTACCAGATTCTCAAAACGATGCGCAAGACCGTCCCGGAAAGCCCGTTTTCACAGGGTGGACCGGTCTCAGGAGGTGCAGGTAAGGACATTTTTATGGATATGTTCGACCAGGAACTGTCCAAGAGTGTCAACGCCGAGGGTCCCGGGTCATTAGCCGGGTTGCTATTCGATCAGTTAGCAATGACTTTGGAAGGCGATGCTCCCCCGGATAGTACGCGGGTGAAAGAGCCGATACCGCTGGATGCCGAGGACAAGCAGATACTTCCTATCGACGAGGACCCTATCCCGCTGGAGGACCGGAAAGCACCGGTGCCTATCGAGAGGGAGCGACCGGATTTCCGTCCGGTTGGGCCACCGAAGATCTCGGCTCCGGCAGATCCAATTATGCGACAGTATGGCAAGTGGATCGAAGAGGCAGCCAAGGCCAACAAGGTTGATTCGTCACTCATATGGGCAGTGATCAAGGCTGAGTCGGGTGGTGATCCGAAAGCGGAATCACCCGCCGGGGCTAAGGGGCTCATGCAGTTGATTGATACGACGGCCGAGGAGATGGGGGTGAAGAAGGTATTCGACGCCCGCGAGAACATAGCCGGTGGTACGAGGTACCTTCGCAAGATGCTGGATCGTTTCGGAGACTTGAAGAAGGCGCTGGCGGCATACAATGCCGGGCCGGGCGCGGTCGATCGATTCCAGGGTGTCCCGCCCTACGCTGAGACCCGCGGCTATGTGGAGCGTGTGACATCGTATTTGAAGCATGCGAGTGAGGGAATATCTCGTGCGACAGCTAAAGGGCGGTAACAAAAGACCGATAAGCAACTTAAGAATGCGATATGAGAGCTAACCATGACAGAGCAGTTGATTGACATTATTGGCCGTGAGGCAGAGCTGTTTGAGGCCTTCCTGAAACTGTTGGAGGAGCAACAGGCAGCGCTCCGTGCGGACGATGTGGAAGAGTTAAACCGTGTGACCGAGCAATTGCGTGAGAGGTCCGTGCAGAGTCAGCTGCTCGACAAGGAGCGTTTCGAAG
>WJKG01000451.1 GCA_014729205.1 candidate division GN15 bacterium
ATCATCAAGCAAGTCTGCATCCTCCGCGTTGGGCGATGCCGTAGCGACAAAGCCGGAGTCGGCATCCGCGACGACCGTATAGTCGTACTTGGAATTCGTCGGATAGTCAAACCCCATCGCGGTCAGGGTGTTGGAGCTAGCGTCGGCGCCACCTTCAAGGTAGTCACCGGTTTCCTGACGATGAGCCCGCTCCAGGGTGTAGATCTGCTTCAAGACAGTCTTAGCTTCTGACTGCTTGGATTTCAGGGTCGCCTGCATGAAGCGCGGGATAGCCAGTGCGGCAAGGATACCGATGATCACAACCACGATCATCAGCTCGATCAGGGTGAAACCCTTGCGGTTATGGAATCTGCTGAACATAGGACCTCCTTAAAGACACTTTAACTATTCGGTGGTTCATTTACTGTTTCACAATCCCTTGTTAGGCAACCACCATGCCCCCTGGGGTGAAGTATTTCTGCACAATTCTACATTCATAAGTGCTTGCTATAAAACCAGATACGGTTACATGTCGAGAGTGCGGGACACGCCCTACAGTCTGACCCAAAATCTGCCCGGGCGATTCCGTGCAGATCGCGACGCACTCTTGCAATTTGCAATACGCCAAACCTGTCCAAGTCAGGTCACGTCCGACTGGCGTGGTCGTACAAACGGGTGCATGTATGGCGTCTTGGTTCATGGCTGTCTGCATTACAAGCTGGTGTTGGTTATATCGTTTTGGGTGTGGTACAGGACTCCTGAGGGATGGATTTGCCACTGATCCTCGAAGTCATCGTCATCAAGATTGGCCACCGCGGTTGCAGTGAATCCCGAGTCGCTCTGCTCGCAGGTAAATGAGTACAGTGCGGTGGGAGGAATCTCTAACCCCAACTCCTCAAATGCCAAAGGGTTATCCGCGCTGGCCGTAGCCGCAGATTCGAAGTACGTCGCCGTAGGAGAGTCTACCCGATAAGTCATCTGAAGCGTAACGATCTGCTTCAAGATGATCTGGGCTTCTCCCTGCTTGGCCTTAACGCTGGAGCCCATGAATCGCGGAATCGCCAGAGCAGACAAAATGCCCACTATAACGACTACTACCATGAGTTCTATCAGGGTGAAGCCTCGATTGTCTATGCTATAATTTGGCATATTAATCCTCTCGCAGGAATTCTGGTCAACTATCTGGACAGTTACGTCGCAAGTTACGTACCCCGCCCCTGTTCAAATCGCGCCCAGATATAGCCCGCAACTGATCATTCATCTTTTTTCTTATCCGCCTTGAGCTTAAGGTCGTAGCGCTGGATCTTGCGGTAGAGCGTTGATGTATCAATGCCCAATATTCGCGCCGCCTCAGTCTTTTTCCCTTGAGTCTGACTCATGACGTAGTGGATATACGCTTTCTCCATGGTCTCGAGGGTTGGCGACGACGGCGTTGATTCCTGAACCATCGGCATGTCACCGGATTCGGCCAGTTTTTCAGGCAAGTCTGAAACGTCCAATTCGTTGCTACGACATAGCAATACCGCCCGCTCCAGCACGTTTTCCAGTTCGCGGACATTGCCCGGCCAACGGTAGGACAGGAGAAGTTCCATTGCCTTAGCACTTACCTGCTTGACCGGAATGTTCTCCTTGGCGCAGACCTTGTTGACAAAATGAGTCACGAGCAGTGGGATATCCTCAGCACGGTCGCGCAAAGAGGGAATCTGAATCGGGATCACATTCAGGCGATAGAAGAGATCGGGTCGGAACCGACCGGCCTCAACATCGCTTTCCAAATCTGCGTTGGTGGCGGCAATCAGCCTGACATCAACATCAATCGGCTGGGTTTCCCCCACCGGCATGATCCGCTTTTCTTCCAGCACCCGGAGTAGTTTGACCTGGATCGCCAGCGACGTGTTACCAATTTCATCCAGAAAGAACGTCCCGCCCTCGGCAACCTTGAACAGGCCGTCTTTGTCTTTGATCGCTCCGGTAAACGAGCCCTTCTTATGTCCAAAGAGTTCGGACTCGAGCAGATTCTCAGGAAGGGCGGCACAGTTAATCGTGACAAAGGGGCCGCCGCACCGCGGTGAATGTAAATGTATCGCTCGCGCGATCAGATCCTTACCGGTACCGGATTCACCGCGAATAAGAATAGTCGAATCGGAATTGGCCACCCGCCGAGCCAGGGTCTTGAGTTTGACGACCGGATCGGAAGTCCCGATAAAATTCTCAAATGAATTGTCGTTCTGTAGCTGACGCTTCAGACTGGTATTCTCTGTAATGAGGCTCTTTCGATTCAGCGACTTTTCGATGACCAGCTTAATCTCATCGACCTTGAACGGCTTGGTGACGTAGTCTGTCGCCCCCTGCTTCATGGCTTCGATGGCTGTTTCAACCGACGCGAAAGCCGTCATCATGATGACTTCCTGGTCTCCCTTGAAACTCTTGATCTCCGAGAGGACTTCCAGCCCGGACATTTCCGGCATGCTCAGATCGGCTATAACAACGTCAAAATTCTGCGAGCGCAATCGATCGACACCGTCGAT
>WJKG01000452.1 GCA_014729205.1 candidate division GN15 bacterium
GCACGGCACTCACGAGGAACGCCAGCGGAATGAAGACAGGAGCCTGTGCGGCGGTCACTTCATACGCTCCAGCACGGATGGTTCATCAAGGGTCTGGTACTCGCGGTAAATGGCGATTGCCAGCGCGAAGGAGACGCCGAGGGTAACTACCGCAACGACAATGGCCGTGAGCATCAGGGTGTGCGGCAGCGGATTGAGATACAGATCGGGATTCTCAACGCCTATGGCTTTGTCCAGGACGGTAACGCCGGCTCCCTCCTTATACGCGGCGACCAGCCAGAACAGAATCGTCGATATCTGGACCATAGACATGCCCAGGATCTTCTTCATCAGGTTCCGCTTCACCATCATGCCGTACAATCCGATCGTGAACAACAGGGCCAGGAAGATGTACGCGTAGTATCCCGCGATGAAATCGAGCATGGTCAGCACCCCAGCAGTTCATCGTAAATGGCCACAAGGGTCAGCATGACGGTAGCCGTTACCCCCACTTCAATCAAAAGGATGCCGTAGTAACGCAGATATTCCGGCGACAGTCCGGGTAATGGCAGGTAGTGATAGTCAAGGAAGTTGCCGCCGAGAAAGACGGCTGCCAGGCCGGTCCCCAAGAAGACCAGGACCCCTCCTGCCGCCAGACGCAACGTCATCCTGGTTGGCATGATAGCCTGACTCACCGCTACGCCGAGAGACAGGCGCAGCAGGAGGATACCGGCGGCCAACAGAACCCCTCCCTGAAAACCGCCGCCCGGGCTATAGTGACCGTGAAAAAAGACATAGAGCCCGATGAGCAGAATGAAGGGTGTGATTACCCGACTGGCGATATCGACAATGATGCTGTCAGTCGGTTCCTTCAGGCTCTCGTCGAGGCAAGGGTCTCGCTGGTCGCGATCGGGAGAGCCGTTCATGGTTTCCGTCTCCTGGTGTTGAGGATGAAAAAGCAGGCAACGCCGCCGGCCAGGACGACAATCGTCTCGCCCAGCGTATCGAAGCTGCGGTAATCCCCAAGAATGACCGTGACCATGTTCGGCGTTCTGGTGTCCCGGTAGGCGTTTTGGATGTAGTAGGCCCCGGCCACCGGCGTCCCCGTCGCATTCGTCTGCTGGTGTACCGGTGAGCTGACATCTCCACGCGGCGGGAGCTCTACGATAGCCCGCACGAGGATACCGAAAAAGGCGGCCAGGACGATGTACGACAGAACTTTCAATCCTCACTCCTTCGCGAGGTCCTGCGTATGGCGACGATACTGAACAACCCGACAGCTCCGGCCCCGACCACCGCTTCGGTGAATGCGACGTCTATAGCGCCAAGCGAGACCATGATTGCGGCCGTGATGAAACTGAAGACGTTCAAGGTCACCACGGCCACCAGCAGGTCGCGCACTCCCAGGACCAGGAGCGCCCCGACAATCAGGATGAGAAACAGGGTGAACTCAATCATCCAGTCCATAAGACCCTACTCTGATTCGTTACGTTCCTCGTCGCGACCGTACCAGGGCTTCAGGCCGAGCAGCATCGCCCGAAAAGCCAGTTGATGGGAAGCGACAGGACTAGTTATCGCGACAAACACACCGATCAACAACAGCTTGAGGGTATCAAGCGACAGCCCCTGATAGACGGCCAGCCCGCCCACAAACATCAGAATGCCGAGTGTGTCGACCTTCCCCGAAGCGTGGGCACGAGTGTAGAAATCGGGGAACCGATTGATCCCTATACTGCCGACGAGCATGAAGACCGTTCCGCCCAGCACCAGGGCAACTGTCAGAACATCCTGCAGCACCGTCACTCTGACATCCTCTTTCCGCCCCCGAAGTATCTACCCACGGCTATCACGCCGACAAAATTCAGTACGGCGTAGCCCAGGGAAATGTCAATGAACAGGTCAATCCGATCGAACAGCAGCCCGAACAACAGAATCAGGGTCAGGGTCTTGGCTCCCACCGCAGCGGCCCCGAGAAGGCGGTCAAAAACCGTCGGCCCCTTGTAGACCCGATAAAACGGGATCAACAGGGCAGTGCACAGGATCAGGGCAATCGCGTTGAAGATTACATCCATCATCGCGCTACCTCTTCCACGCTAAATTCAGAACACCTGGCTTGGTCGCCGCTACCCTGCGAGTACAATCGGCAGACTTTAGCGCCCATCTCGCCATTGAATAGAGTGTCTCCGGTATCACGCGTCAGGGCATGTACGACAAAGCGGTCGCCGGAAATCGCCAGGGTCAGGGTGCCCGGCGTCAGCGTGATCGAATTCCCCAGTATCACCCTGGCGATCACATTCGGCTGGCGTGACGTGAATCGCACGACCACGGGCTCAATCCGCAGCCTGGGATGCAATACCAGGTAGGCCACATATACTCCCGATTTGATCATCTGCCACAGCAGCCACAACAGGTAAAGCAGCAGGCGGGAGACAGAGATGTGCGGATAGACCTCCGTCTCTGTCGCTTCATTGGACACCGGGATACGTCTCAACCGATAGCTGAAACAGAGGACCAAGCCGGTAGAGACAGCGCCCCAGAACAGATAGACGGCTTCGAATTTACCACTGACAAACAGCCAGACAGCGGCCAGTAGCAGACCCTGGAGAAACAGGCCGCGGTTACGAGACGGGAATGACGAACGCCCGTGGTTCATTTGGTCCTTCTCTTTCGTGCGGTCATGCCTCTGCCGAACACCATCGGTGGGCTGTCGTCATCCTGTCGCACCATGACGGAGTGAGCTGACGGCAGTTTTCTTGTCTGCACTGGTCCCATGATGATTATCTAACGAGTATTCAAGCCATCATCAAGAATTATCGTCGCTTCAGTTCCCGCGTCACAACTCCCACGGCTGACTGTCTTATCTCCCCGGGCAGACCGAGTTCGGGCCGGGCATTGCCGCCCCCTTCAGTCACCTCCAAAGGACTCTCCTGCACGTTCGAACAATGCAAAGCTCCCGATAGACAACACACGACTCCCGCTGGTTGTTTCCGTTTTCCGGCTTCGGCTATCCCTTCTCGCAACGACGTGGCCCTCTTGCCAACCCATATTCCGGCGAAGCATACCAGCCGAGTGTCTTTGAACCCACCAGTTGATTGGCCCTGCTCGAACTGCGCCCTCGACGGCGCAACTCTAAGTGCCGAATATAGAAGCCCCTACAGTGACGTTACCCCGTTAACGGGATTACCTCCTGGTTAAGGACTTCTCCTTCCTGCCGTTTGTTTGAGACCCACTGCTCGGCGAACTCCGAGGGAGGAACATCGTCCAAAGAGGTGTGCGGACGTACCTTGTTGTAGTCTCGTTTCCACTTAGCCAATTTGGTTCGTGTATCGTCCAGTGTCAAGAACAGCTCGGTATTGAGGCATTCGTCCCTAAGTCGTCCGTTGGAGCTTTCGATATAGGCATTCTCGACCGGTCGGCCCGGCCGAGTGAAGTCGAGTTGGACACCGTTGCGGTAGGCCCAGGAGTACATCTCACGGGGAAAGTACTCCGTAAGCGTCTCCGTCAAGTAGACAGTTCATACGTAGAGTTTCCGGTGAGAGCGCTATTCCACGTCAAGCGGAACACGTTGGAATGTAACACGATAGCCGAGCAAGACCATGTGCGCGCCTGGTAGGCAAAGGCAAGAGGTGCTTCGGCAGCGTAGCGGTAGTTCAGCTTGACATCGCTATCCAGTTGAGTCGCCGCTTGACCAACCGCAACGAATCTCCCATCTGCCAAAGATCACATCTGCTGCAGTGAACGATTTGGTTCGTCGAAGTCAGTACGCTCCGATCACCGAACTTAGGAAGCCCTGCAAGTGTGCTGTCGACCGTGTACCTGAAGACGGCGCTCCTTATGCGAGTTGAGTGAAGCCGGCGATATTTACTTCACCAGCAACATCTTTCGAGATGCGGTAAAGTCTTCCGTCGATAGACGATAGAAATAGACGCCAGTGGCAACGCTACCGCCGCTCTCATCATTACCGTCCCATATAACATCATAGCGACCTGCCGCCTGCGTCCCATCTATCAGGGTTGTAACCATCTGTCCGAGAACATTGTAGATTGTCAGGCGGACATCTGCTCGACGCGGTAACTCGTATGAAATGACAGTGCTCGGGTTGAAGGGATTGGGATAGTTCCCGTGCAGCCGATATTCCGTCGGGAGGTCGCCATGAGAACCGTCCTCATCGATCGCCGTCGAAATACTAAGAGCCACTGAATCATCATTCACGCCGTCGGCATCAAAATCATAATACAGCATTATGTCTTCCAGTTCCAGGCCGGACCAGTCGGGAACCACAGTATTGATGGCGGGGCCCTCCAAGAATACATCCTCGGCGCGAAGGTCAGCACCCAGGTTTGTTGTTACCGAACGGACGATAAGATCGCAGGTTTGACTGGAGCCATCAGTACGAATAACGAGACTACTATCTCCGGAGATCCCGACTGTCCAGGAGGCTCCCGCTTCCGTAATGATAGAATCCAGTACGAACTGCCGCTCACCATCGAGTCGGCGGACGATACAATCCAGTTGTCCAATCTTCGCAGAATCGCCGCTGTTGGTGACAGTCAAACACGTATCGTAGTAAAGATGGTCAACCTGTTCGGGGAGAGACGAACGGCGACGATAGCCATAGGTGAGCGAATCCTGCCAGATCGAAACGCCGACCGTGGAGCTCGTGTCGCAGCCCACGTCAATTGCGTAGGCGCCGTCGGGCAACACGTACCCGCGCGGACCGGAGAGTCGGCCGCTCACAGGTATCAGCGGTGACGCTTCCGGAATGTCACGATAGATCCCCAGAGAATCAAAGCCACTGATATTGCCAAGCGAGTCGCTGATAAGCAAAGCCGTGGCATTCGACTGATCGATGCGGATAGTCGTTTCGTATGTGCTGCCTGCCTTGGTCCCCGATTCGGCGACCCTGTACGGCATCACAGGAGCTCGGAGATAGGAGGCCGAGGAGTCCATCAGGTAACATATGCCCAGCGGCCCGGACCAACTAGGAAAGTCGCTATAGCTCCAGGTGTTGGCGGCTGAATCGATTTCGACAAATCGGCGCTGTGTGCCGGTGTCTGGTACCGGGTGGTTGCTGTCATAGACATAGACACGCCAGTTCCCGGGTGTGGTCGAGTCGACTTCAAGCTCGGCCGGTGTAAGTGAATGAGCTCCGCCCAGTGTATCCTGACTGCCGATGATGAGGCTCGGACCGTTAACATAGTTGTCAGCCATTACTTTCTTTAGCTCCACCAGCGTTTCCCGTGGTGTGTGATTTTCACCGGCAATCATGTGTTGCACATGATGGCGGCCGTACTGATGCACTAACAGCTCATTGATTACCTGGCGTCGGTCCTCAGTGAGGGCCAGTTCATGAACTGGCGCCGGCGGACCGACTTCCGAATATGTTGCAAAAAATGCCGAAGAGTCAAAGAAAGCCAGTGCGCTGCCGGCATTGAAACCAAAGCAGGAACCCTTCCAGTCACCCTTGATCTGCGCCCAGTAGGCCACGGCGGATGGCCGGTACATCAGTCCGGCTGGTGTATTGACGTAACACTGATCGATCCCAAAGGCACGCACGAATGTCTCCCAGTCGGGGAAATCGGAGGGCTGGGCACAGTAGCAATAGGGCCCTGCGAAAAAGAAGGGATAAGCGCGCCCTGTATACGGGTCCGTACCATTGGCATAATCGAATCGCGAGAACCAACTCGTGGGCCACATGGTTGCAGAGTCGTTGCCGAAGCGCCAACTGTGCGACATTGGCATGTACACACTTAGCGTAGTATCATCCTCCAATCTCGTGAGACACAAGTGTTTCACGGTAAATGGCGATGAACTGTCGTTGCAGGATGAGTCGGCGGCATTGTCTATCCGGATCATACACATCGCGGAGACAGTCAGTGGAATCTCCCATTCAAAAGAGCCGCCGGATGCATCGACACTAGCCGCTACCGTATCCCAGACTGTCGACAGCCCATAATAGTAGTTGGTGAAGAGAAGATTCAGACTGTCTACGTCACTTGATTCCCAGGTGATCGTGCAGGTATCATTGGTGAGAAAGAACTCTCCACCTTGAGGATGGGTGAGCGAGATGCTGGGTTGCGACGAACCTGTCGGTACATACTCGTCGGCTCCGACATCAACGATCATTGAGCCGTCTTCATCACCGTCAAGTATGCGGGCGTCACCATCGATGTCGAAGAACTCAGTTACATTTGCTGAATAGCCCGTGTCGAGCAAAGCGGAGGTACCGGAAAGATGATAGTCAAAGAGGCGGTAGGATGCGCCCGGTGAGCCGGCCGCAGAAACATCGCCTAATACAATCAGGCTGTCCTCGCTGGTCGACACAATTCGGGACCACTCAGATGCCAGAGTGTCGGGACAAACGAGAAAGCCCACAACATCTTTATCTTCCCAGGGGCGTCCGGAATCAACTATCACTGACATGCCTCGCACAATGTCGAACACTACGGTGTCGATGGTGCCCAAAATCTCTGGTCTCAAGCCCGGCGGAGTATGGATATTCGTGACGAAGTCCCCTCCGAATGTCTGAAGATCCTCGACGCTAAAGACCCAGACATCGCCGGGACCGCGGAAATACACGTCGTTGCCTTCGTTGGCCCAGAATGCATTTGCGGCGACCAGAGGCGCGCCGGCGCTGCGTTCAATGAAGCCGTGGCCGCCGTTGGCGTACACCAGATTGTTGACATATTCGGCTTGCTCGATGTTGAGCACGCCCTCGGTTTCAATACCAGGACCATGGTTGTATGCAACAGTATTGCCGATTAGGTGCGGAGTCGTGCCGTTACCAATATAGACTCCGTATCCCTCGGACGGAAAGACACCGTTCCCGTTAGCAAGAATCGCGTTTCCTTCGAATCTAAGCGACGCCCCGTCACTGGAGTGCGTGGGTGCATATATGCCGCTGAAGTCATTGGCGGCTAACAGGGAGTTGCTGATCGCGACCTCGGCAAGACCGTCACCGAGAGAGATGTTCATTCCATGTCCCCGGTTCCCAACTAACTGCGATGTACGAACTTCCAGATACGTATCACCAGACCCTATGGCGGATAACTGAACCCCGTTAACACCATTATCCAGAACTCTGACACTGTCCAATATGACTGACTGCTGGTAGGGAGACCCATTGGCAATCACTACCGCTGCGTCCAGCATACCGGCTTCACCTACCGTTTGCGTGAAAACGGTATTGGTAATGTGAAAGGTATTTTGCTGACTGCTCTCCAAGCGAATACAGCAACCGGCGCTATTCGCAAAGTAGCAGCCGTTGATCGCGACATCGCCAAGCACGCGTACGCCCCCCGCTGCATTGAGAATCCGGGAGTTGTCCAATTGTACGAAGGCTGAGGAGTCAACAAGGATTGCCTGGCTGAGTTCGCTACCCCATCGGTTGTGGATTGTATCAGTCGACGGCTCGAGATCGCTGTTACCACCATTATCGTCGTCGTGTATGGACGTCAGTATGGTGCTGTCGGTCCAGAGTCGACCTTCGTTGATAATGCTCGAATTATCGAGAAATTTTACTATTGTACCACGACCAAAGACCAAGGCTGAATCTTTCGGAATGTGTATCGTGGAGCTTATAATGGGTACCGTCGAATCAGATCGGACGAAACCCGAGTCGCAGGCCCAGACCTGAATGAATGTCAAAGCGTCTAAATCAGTGTTCACAGCGCTGTTGCCCTTGATGGATTCGAGC
>WJKG01000453.1 GCA_014729205.1 candidate division GN15 bacterium
AGAGATGGTAATGCCTGGTGACAACGTGACGATGGACGTTGAGTTGATCACGCCTATTTGTATGGAAGAGGGTCTTCGTTTTGCGATACGCGAAGGCGGCCGTACGGTAGGTGCTGGCGTTGTCGCGACCATTCATGAATAATTCAAGGCGGGTGGAGACGTGCAGAAAATACGCATTCGACTGAAGGCTTACGACCACTATTCGCTGGATAAGTCGACCAAAGAAATCGCCCGTACGGTCATCCGCACGGGTGCCCGGATTGTCGGCCCGGTGCCGCTTCCGACCAAGCGGACGGTGTACACGGTACTACGGTCACCGCATGTCGACAAGAAGTCTCGCGAACAGTTCGAGACGCGGGTCCATAAGCGCCTGATCGATATTTTCGATTCCACACCGCAGACGGTGGACGCTCTGATGAAGCTCGATCTGCCGGCCGGTGTTGATGTGGAAATCAAAACCTGATAGGACTGACGGACTATGAAGGAAATACTCGGTAAGAAAGTCGGAATGACCCGGCTGTTTCGTCCCGGTGGTGACACCGTCCCCGTGACGGTCATCGAGGCCGGACCGTGCCCGGTGATTCAGAAGAAGACGAAGGAAACCGATGGCTACGATGCCTATCAGGTGGGGTTTGGCACCCGCAAGAAAAGCCGGACCACCAAGCCCTACGCCGGGCAGTTCGCCAGGGTCGACCGCGAGCCTACCCAGTTGCTTCGCGAGATCCGCTATGATGACGAGGAACTCGAAGTGGGTGGCGAAATCAAGGCAGACGCCTTCAAGATCGGCGAACGAGTCGATGTCTCGGGCATTTCCCGTGGACTGGGTTTCGCGGGCGGGATGAAGCGTCACGGCTTCTCCGGCGCCAATAAGACCCACGGTCAGTCCGACCGCTGGCGTGCCCCCGGTTCGATCGGTCAGTCTTCGTATCCTTCGCGCGTCTTCAAGGGAATGCGCATGGCCGGTCGCATGGGTAAGGACAAGGTGACCGTTCTCAATCTTGAGATCGTTCAGGTGATGCCCGATGAGAACCTCATTATGGTCAAAGGCTCCGTACCGGGCTTCAGAGGCTCCATGGTGCGAATCCGCTCGACCAACCGTGGCAAGTAACGGAGGCAGTTAACGATGACGGTGAAAGTTTACAATCAGGAAGGCCAGGAAGTCGGCACGGTTGATCTCAAAGACGAGGTCTTTGGTATTGAACCGAACTCGGCAGTGGTGCACCAGTACGTGGTGAACTATCTGGCCCGTCAACGCCAGGGTACCGCCTCCACCAAGACGCGTCGCGATGTTGCCGGTGGCGGCCGCAAACCATGGCGACAGAAAGGAACGGGACGTGCCCGTGCCGGTACTATCCGCTCGCCCCTGTGGCGTGGTGGTGGGACGGTTTTCGGTCCGCACCCTCGCTCCTACGGCTCGCCTATGCCGAAGAAAATGAAGCGCCTGGCCATTCGGTCGGTCTTCTCGGATAAGGCACGCAATGAGTCCATCAAGGTGATCGACAACCTGGAGCTGCCCGAGATCAAGACCAAACAGATCAATACGATCATGCAGAAACTGGATCTGGCGGACAAAAAGTGCCTCATACTCGATGAAGGCAAAAACCAGAACCTCGTGCTCTCCTGCCGCAACCTGCCGCAGGTGGAGTACTGCCGAGCTACTCTGGCCAATGGCTACGACATGCTCAACGCGGACTGCCTCGTCATCACGAAGGCTGGTCTTGAGAAGGTGCAGGAGGTGTTCGGATGATGACCGACATTCGCAGCATTATCAAGCGTCACATCACAACAGAGCGCACAACCGACATGCGAGCCAACAACAACGAATACGTTTTCGAGGTCGACAGCAAGGCGAACAAGAATACCATCCGCCACGCCGTCGAGAACGCCTTCAAGGTCAAGGTTGTGGACGTTCGGACGCAGATGGTGCCGGGAAAGCGACGCCGCATGGGACGCTTCGCGGGCACCACACCGATGTGGAAGAAAGCTATCGTTAAACTGCAATCGGGCGACACGATTGCGATGTTTGAAGCATAAGGTAGGTGATTTCTCATGGCGATTAAGAAATTCAGGCCCACAACACCATCGCTGCGCTTCAGGACAGTACCGCAGTTCGAGATGATTACGTCGACGGTGCCCGAGAAGTCCCTGCTGGAGCCGTTGAAGAAATCCGGTGGTCGTAACAACCACGGGCGGACCACAGCGTGGTGCCGCGGCGGTGGACACAAGCGCCGGTATCGTCGTATCGACTTCAAGCGAAATAAGCACAATATCCCTGCCCGAGTGGCCTCAATTGAGTACGATCCGAACCGCAGTGCCCGTATCGCCCTGCTGCACTATGCCGACGGCGAAAAGCGCTATATTATAGCCCCGGACGGCCTGCAGGTTGATGCCCAGGTAATGGCCGGTGAAAAAGCCGAACTCCGGATCGGGAACGCCCTGCCGCTGCGCTCCATGCCGCTGGGTACGGAAGTGCATAATATCGAGATGCGACCCGGCAAAGGTGGGCAGATGGTCCGTTCCGCCGGCGGTACGGCACAGCTCGTGGCAAAGGAAGGCAAGAAGGCCACTTTGCGTATGCCGTCAGGCGAAGTCCGCACGGTACCGCTTGAGTGCTATGCCACCATCGGTCAGGTTTCGAATATCGATCACAAGAACGTCATCTGGGGTAAGGCCGGTGCCGCACGCTGGCATGGGCGCCGTCCTTCCGTGCGCGGGGTGGCGATGAACCCTGTGGATCACCCCATGGGCGGTGGTGAAGGACGCTCGTCGGGCGGGCGTCATCCCTGTACCCCCTGGGGGAAACCCACCAAAGGATATAAGACCAGGAGCAAGCGCAAGCCAAAAGATCACCTGGTGCAGGATCGCAGAGCGAAGAAGAACTAAAAGACGGAGTCTGCTGAATGCCTCGTTCGCTGAAAAAAGGACCATATATCGAGCCGAAGCTGCTCAAGCGGGTGTTAACCATGAATGAGCGCGGTGACAAGAGGGTCGTTAAGACCTGGTCACGTCGTTCCACCGTGGTGCCGGAATTCATCGGGCACACGCTGGCGGTTCACACCGGTAACAAGTTCCTGCCCATCTACATTACGGAAAACATGGTAGGACACAAACTGGGCGAGTTCGCCCCCACCCGGACCTACCGCGGTCACGGTGGCAAACTGGTGGAGCGCAGCTCCGGAGTGCGAGGAGGGCGATAAGCCATGTTGGTACAATCACGAGCCCGTCTGCGTTTCGTCAGCATTCCGCCGCGCAAAATGCGCCTGATTGCTGACTCGGTCAAAGGTATGCCGGTCGAGAAAGCGCTCGGTATCCTCAACTTCTCGCCGAGAATCGCCGCGCGTCACGTGGCCAAGACCATCAAATCCGCCGCCGCCAATGCGCTCTCCAATGAGGGCACCGACAATCTGAAGCCGGAAGATCTGGTCATCAAGAGCATCTATGTTGATGCCGCGCCAACCGCCAAGCGGATTCGTTTCCAGTCAATGGGCCGAGTGTTCCGCATCCGTAAACGGCACTGCCACCTGACGGTATTGGTCGAGGGTGATATGGAGACCGAGGCTCCGAAACAGAAGAAGGCACCGAGAAAGGCCAGCGCCAAGGCCGAAGACAAAGCCGAAAAGACCGGCGACAAAAAGGCAACCGCCAGGAAACGCGGCACCGGTGCCAAAAAGACGACTACCAAGA
>WJKG01000454.1 GCA_014729205.1 candidate division GN15 bacterium
CTGCATCCTGAATGCGACGCCGGCGCAGCGCCGGCAGTGGCTCGGAGATGATGGGGCGCGTTTGATTGGTAGTCAGTGGTCCCTTGTCGTCAATCGGTTCGCCCAGCCCGCCAATCACACGACCGATCAGCTCACGGCCTACCGGCACCCGAAGCTGCTCTGAAGTCGAGGTCACGATTGCCCCGGGTGTGATGCCGCTTATAGGACCAAGAGGCATGAGATAGAGATGATTGTCACGAAACCCGACCACCTCCGCCAGTACTCTTCCCCCGTCGTCACGGTTCTCGATCTGACACAGCCGACCGATTGATATCGAGGGCCCCGCAGATTCGATCACCATCCCCACTACCTGTGTTACTTTGCCAAAATGCCGAACGGTGTTCACGCGAGCGATACGTTCAGCATACATATCATACGGCACATGGGTCACGACTAATCCTCTTCAGCCGCAATGGTGTTCTCGACTATCTCGAACTGCGATTCCAGCCGGGCATCGATATCGCCAGACGGCGTTTCGATGAAGCAGCCACCATACTTGACACGCGGATCCGGGAGAATCTCGATGTCTTTGATCGACGTCGAGTTCTCCATGAACGTATCAATGTGCTGTTCGACCACCGGCAGGTGGTTCGGGTTGACCTTGATCTTCATCTGGGAGCGGTCATTGAGACTATCAATAACGCCACTGATAAGCTTGATAGTAACTTCAGGATCGGCTTCGAAGGCATCATAGGTCACCTTCTTGCTGATCTGGATCACCAGTTGCAGCACCTGTTGTTTGGCTTCCTCCAACAGGGCATCGCGTTGCCCCACTACCTGTTTGATGGCCTGCTCGAAGTCTTTGAGGACCTTGGCTGCCTGGGCCTTACCGATAGCGAGTCCCTCAGCGTGCCCCTTCTCGTGGCCTTCCTTCAATCCCTTCTGATAGTCAGCCTCACGATCCCGATAGTAGGCGTCTTCTATCTTGTAGATCTCCTGAATAGGAATAGACTTCGAGCCATCGCCATGGGTCATAACCGTAACGATCGGAAAGAGGCCGCCCAGCTTCCGCTCGGCCGCACTCTCTTTCTCGAGGTCACACATTACGTCACCGATGACCACTTCGTTCCCCCTGCGGGTGTTGCGCATCAGACTAGACAATGACCTCCTCCTTACCACCGCGGCCGGAGATGATTATCTGGCCCTCCTCTTCGAGCCTGCGCACAGACTCGACTATACGCGACTGGGCCGCCTCGACATCCGAAAGACGGGTCGGTCCCATGAACTCCATTTCCTCGTTGATCATCACTGCTACACGCTCGGACACATTGCCGAAGATCTTGTTTTTGACCTCGTCGCTGGCCGCCTTGAGCGCCAGGGACAGATCCTTCGTCTCGACTTCCTTGAGCAGACGCTGCACCGAGCGGTCATCCAGCAGCGTGATATCGTCGAAGACGAACATCATATTCTTGATCTCAGCCGCCAGGTCGGGGTCTTCCGCCTCGAGCGACTGGAGAATGTTCTTTTCGGCAGAGGTATCGATCAGGTTCAGCAATTCGGCGATAGACTTGGCCCCGCCAGTTGGTGACAGTTCGCGCCCACCGGAGCTTTCAAAGTGTGCCTCCAGTGTCTGCTCAATCTCATGCAACACGTCCGGAGAGATCTTCTCCATCGTGGCGATCCGCAACGACACCTCGGCCTGAAGCTCCGGCGAGAGCTCAGAGAGCACCACCGCCGCTTGCTGAGTCGCCAACTGAGTAAGAATGAGCGCAATCGTCTGCGGGTGCTCACCCTGGAGGAAGCCGCTGAGCTGTTTCGGGTCTACCTCCTTGAGCAAAGAGAAACCGCGCGAACGAATCGTACCCTCCAGGCGAGTCATAATCTCGGAGGCCCGCTGCAGCCCGACAGCCTTCTCGAGAATCTCCTTGGCGAAGTCAATTCCACCCTGGGAGATGTACTGACGAGCCATGAAGATCTGGTGACACTCTTTGATGATCTGTTCTTCAACCTCCGGAGAAACTTCACGGAGATTAGCAATCTCGATCGTGATTTTCTCGAGGTCCTGCTCGTTCATGTCGGCCAGAACGAGTGCCGAAACCTCAGGGCCGAAAGCGACCAGGGCAATCGCTGCCTTCTGTACGGCGGTCAGATTTTCAATCTTGGTTTCCATAGCCTGCTATCGCCTGTTTAATCAATCATCAGGGTTCGGATTACTTTGGCCATCTCGTCCGGCTGCTTGCGAGCCGTTTCGCGTATCTGATCAACCAACCGGTTCTCTCGCTCATTATCCTTGATCGCCAGATCCTCTGGTTCTGGCTTAGGCTCCTTGGATTGGGGAGCCTCCGGCACCACCGGCTCTGGCTGCGGCTCGGGCCGCGGTACCATGAGCTGGCCCAGCGAACTGAACAGCTTGCGAGCCTTCTTGCGGAAATACAGCAACAAGATGATAATCAACAGCACATAGCCGACCTTCCGCGCTATCTCCATGTAGAAATCACGCATGTACATCGAGTCCAGCGCCTCACGATCCTCCTGCAGATCCTGGCGGTCGAACGCGATATTGACCATCTCAAGCTGGTCGTCGCGGTCACGGTTGAAACCGACAGCATTCTGTACGATACTGGCCAGACGGTCCAGTTCATCCTGCGGTCGCGGCTGATAGATTGTCTCCAGCGCGCCATCATCGCTCTCGACCTCTTCATAGGTACCGTCGACAAGCACTGCCACTGACAGCCGGTCGATTGTCCCCACCGCGTTCACTATGTGCTCGACAGTCTTGTTAATCTCGTAATTCGTTATAACTGTTTCATTATTCTCCTGGCTGCTGCTCTCGGCCTCCTCCGTCTCCTTGTCCTCGACCTTGCTGTCGGCCTGCGTGCGTTGCTCACTGCGAATAGTAGCACTGTTGGGATCATACAGTTCATTTTGGCGCTCGACCTGCCGGAAATTCAGGTCGGCGGTAACACGGACCACCGACTTATCGGTGCCCAGAACATTATCGAGCATCGACTGCGCCTTGTCCTCGAGGTACCGCTCGACATTCTGCCGTACCTCCAGCTGCGAACTGGACAGCCCGGCCAGCATGTCCGCCTGGTCTCCCGAAGACAGCAGGTTGCCGTCGTAGTCGACAATGGTGATCTTCTCCGGAGACAGACCTTCGACCGACGAGGCCACCAGGTGCGTAATCCCCTTTACCTGCGCTTTAGCAAGACCAACACCGGACAGCTTGAGCACCACCGAAGCCGTCGCCTCGCGCTGATCCTCCCGGAACAACCGTTCCTTGGGCATCACTATATGCACGCGGGCAGCCTGCACCTCCGAGAGCTGCATGATAGTGCGCGTCAACTCCCCTTCAAGAGCCCGTCTGAAATTGAGGTTCTGCAAAAAGTCGGTCATCCCCAGATTGTTCTCATCAAAAATGGAATACCCCACCGAGCCGCTGGTCGGCAGACCCTGTCCCGCCAATTCCAGTCGAACCTGGTACACCTTGTCCGAGGGCACCTCAATTGAGGAGCCACCATCGGTAATCTGGTAGGGGACTTTCTGGTCGTTGAGGTGGGAGACAATCTCACCGGCTTCGTTCTGACTCAGATTCGAGTACAGCCGGGCATAGGTGACGCTGTTGAGCCAGCCGACCATAAAGATCAGACCAACAACACTGCCGGCTACTATTCCCAGCAGCATCATCACCTGGCTGGCCGACATCCGACCGACCCAGTCCATAAAGGACTGTGTGAACTTCTTTAGGCTTTCCATACTCCTTCCTATGTTATCTCAGACGTAGTTGACACCGCCATCCATGGCAGTGAAACAGGGAGCCGCCAGCCGTCCATGCCCGGCGGCTCCCGTTCAGTTGCCTTACATAGGCATCCTCATAATCTCGTTGTAGGCATTGAGCAGCTTGTTGCGAATCTCCAGAAGCAGATCAGTGGCGACCCCGGCCTCACGGGCCTTGATCATCAGCTGGTGCAATTCAACCGGGTCACCCTCCATAAACGCCTGTTGAATCTGCGCGGAATCACCGTGCAGCGCATTCACATCGTTCAACAGATTGGAAAGCACCTCGGTGAACTGTGCCGACTGCTCATCGTCCGGCTGTGCCGACTTGGCGGCCGAATTGCCCGCCTGTTCGATCAGTCCCGGAACATGGAAGTTCACATTGTTTATCGGATTGCCC
>WJKG01000455.1 GCA_014729205.1 candidate division GN15 bacterium
GATCATAGTGGATATTATGCCCACCTCGGCATCGAACAGAACCGTCACCAGCATGGCCAGCATGGCCACCGGATAAAGATACATGGACAATCGAAGATTCTCACTGGCCAGCCAGACCAGGAACAGCACCAGGCCGAAGATTAGCAGCAGGGCCAGGATCTTGGGATTGGAGTGGAACAACTCGCGACGGAAATGATAGAGAAACAGGTACAGCCCGCCGAAGGCTGCCAATGCGAAAAACACGCGTGCGGCCACCGGGAACAACGTCTTGATCCCACCTTCTTGCGCGGCACGCTCCCGACTGATTCGGGCCATTTCCTGCATGATGCGCTCTTGTCGCTCGTTGATCCGGTTTCCTGATCGGGCAATGATATCACCCTCGCGGACAATCTCCTTGACCTCCGAAACGGCGTCGAGTTCACTTTGCACTCGCTGGTTGTACTCGTTGGTGGCCAGTCGGAGATTGGGCTGAATGAACGTCCTGCCAACAAGGTAATTGAACTCGACATCGATAGTCGAATCCACCGAGTATGCCTCATTCAGCGCTGACAGGAGTTGAACATTGGCTTCTGCCACGGGAAGGACTCTCGCGCGCGGGTGAATAGACTCGCGGTCACCACGCCGTACAAGGACATTCTTGTTCCTCGTTTCAGGGATGGTGGTCTCGTTGGAGACGACGCCCACTCGGTAGATCTCCTGATTGAGAATCTCGCGGATTCGTTCTACAGTCTCATCAAATTCTGAATGTCGCAGCGACTGGGCAATGGCATCTCTGGAGAGCATGGGGAATCGGTCGGCTACGACCGGCACCAGGGCGTTGATCTCGCTGCGACTCAGTGTATCAGCCGCCCGACGAAGCGAGTCAATCAACTGACCATATTGCTCGAGTTCGGCGATAGACTGATTGACGATACTCGTATCGGCATTGAGCACAAATGGCACCGCCGCTCGCGCCAGTTCTCGTTCCTCCCTGAGTTCTCGCTCGGTCTTGTAGACAATAATCTGAAATGGCGCCAGTACATCTTCCAGCGATATCTCTCCCTCACGCGGCATATTCAACGGGTCGAAGAGATTCTCTCCGGGATAGAATATGCCCATGACAAACGCTGCCACTACCAGCATGATACCTTTGTTCACGCGGGATTTGAGCGTTGGCCGCTGCACCTGGCGGCTTTCGGACTGCACCTTGAGCAGTCGCTTAACGGCACGGCGGAGTTTTATCAGGATGGAAAACATGTAGCGAAAATCCCTTTCGCGAGCCTAACGCTTCTTGCGCCCTTCCCAGCGATCATAGGCTGTGATGATCTTCTGCACCAGAAAGTGACGGATCACGTCCTTTTCCGTCAGATAGCGAAAATCTATGCCCTTGATCCCCGAGAGGATCTTCTGGACCGTAATTAACCCCGACTGATGCGATTTATCCAGATCGACCTGCGTCACATCGCCAGTGATTATCGCCTTGGAGCCCTCGCCGATTCGAGTCAGAAACATCTTCATCTGGGCGCTCGTCGTATTCTGGGCCTCATCCAACACGACAAACGCATCGTTGAGCGTCCGCCCGCGCATAAAGGCCAGGGGTGCAATCTCAATGACACCCATCTCCAGCAGCTTTCGAGCTTTGTCCGGCTGCAGCATATCATACAACGCATCATATACCGGCCGCAGATACGGATCCACCTTGGCCCGAATGTCGCCCGGAAGGAAGCCCAGGGATTCGCCCGCCTCGACTGCCGGGCGAGTGAACACGATCCGATTGACCTTGTTCGCCTTGAGTTCGGCAACCGCCATGGCCACGGCCAGGAATGTCTTTCCGGTACCGGCGGGACCGATGGCAAATACGATATCGTTCTTACTGACCGCCTCCACGTACTTGGTCTGGCCGACGGTCTTGGGCTTGATTTCCTTGCGCAGCGAATTGGTGAGCAGGCTCTCCGTCGAGATCTCTCCGGCGGGCCCTTCGGAGCCCTCTTTCACCATCGCGATCGCGTAATTGAGGTACTGCTGCGTGATATAGTCACCCTGCTTGATGCGAGTGATCAAATCCTGCAGCACCCGGATGGTCTTCTCAACCTCCTCGGCCGGTCCCTCGACAATTACTTTGTCACCACGGGCGACTATCTTGCAGAACAACTGCGCCTCCAGCACGCGCAGGAAGGCGTCACCCTGCCCATACAGCAGACGCTGATCTATCCCCTCAACAGAAAGAGAGCGGACAACTTTTTCGTCTAATTCCAAACTCATTACCTGTCTTGTTTCTTATTCTCCTCTTTCAGGCACAGGCCCAGTTCGTCGAGTTGCCCGGGGTCGATCGGGCTGGGAGATCCATCCATGAGCGACTGCGCCGCCGTTGTCTTGGGAAACGCTATCACGTCGCGGATGGATTCAGTTCCCGTCATGATAGTAACGATACGGTCCAGCCCGGCAGCGATTCCGGCATGCGGCGGCGCACCATACTCCAGCGCCCGCAGCAGAAAACCGAACATCCGCTCGGCCCGATCCTTGTCGATGCCAATTATCTGCAATATCGTCTCCTGTAACTCACGCCTGTTTATACGCTGACCGCCCGAGGCAAGCTCCCACCCGTTGAGCACCAGATCGTACTGTACCGCACGGGCGCGTCGCCAGGGATGTTCAGGATCACCGAGCGGCACGTCCGCCTTGAAGCCCTCATCAATCAGGCTCAGGTCTTCCTCGTTGGGATGGGAGACGATGTTGTGCATGGCAATGAGTTGCTCAGAATCCTCATCATACTCGAATAGCGGGAAGTCCTCCACCCACAGTGGTCGCCATTGTTTTAGAGCAATCAAGTCGTGTTCGCGCCCCAGATGCAGCCGCAAATGCCCAAGCACCGATTCGGTTTTGATCGGCTTGTCCGAGATGATGAAGAGCGCGTCGCCTCTTTCCGCACCAGCCTTCTGGCACAGGTTGGCCGCCAGATCTTCCCCCAGGAACTTCATGATCGGTGACTTGTCGCCACCCTCGGCGCGGAGGATATAGGCCAGACCACCGGCTCCGTGCTTCTTGGCCAGCTCGGTCAGCGCGTCGACCTGCTTGCGGGAGTAGCTTCCGCCGCCCTTGAGCGTGATTCCCTTGACTACGCCGCCGCCAGCGACATTCTCTGCGAACACTTTGAAACCACAATCGGCGACTTCGGATGTCAAATCGACCAGCTCCATCCCAAATCGCAGATCAGGCTTGTCGATCCCCCAACGGTTCATGACCTCTGCATACGTATAGCGGGGAAACGGCGCCTCCAACTCCACGTTCAGCATCTTCTTAAACAGGTCAGCCATCAGCCGTTCAGCCACGCTGTAGACATCGTCGGGCGTTGCGAACGACATCTCCAGGTCGATCTGGGTATGCTCCGGTTGACGGTCCCGTCGTAGATCCTCATCGCGCAAACATCGGGCGATCTGGAAGTATTTATCGTAGCCCGATACCATGAGAATCTGTTTGAATAGCTGCGGCGACTGCGGCAGCGCGTAGCACTGCCCATGCCACACGCGACTCGGGACAACATAGTCGCGGGCGCCTTCGGGCGTCGACCGAATCAACAGGGGCGTTTCTATCTCGTAGAAATCCTCGCTGGATAGAAACTTGCGCACCGCCAGCGTAGCTTCGTGACGGAAACGCAGTCGGCGCTGCAGCGGCCCCCTCCTGAGATCAAGATACCGGTACTCCAGACGCAGGGTCTCCGAGGCATTGCTCTCCTCGGTGATCTCGAACGGCGGTGTCTTTGACGGGTTCAGCGTCCAGAACTTGCTTACGACAACCTCGACCTCCCCCGTCGGCAGGTTGCGATTAACCGTACCTTCAGGCCGCGGCTGGACCACGCCCTCGGCAGCGACCACCCACTCGTGACGGGCGCGGTTTGCCTCAGCCAAAACATCGGGATCGATTTCTTCAGGATTGAGGACAACCTGGGTGAGACCGTAGCGGTCGCGCAGGTCAATGAAGAATAAGCCGCCCAGATTGCGGTAGCTGTTGACCCATCCGTTAAGACGAACCGTCTGGCCGACATGGTCGGAGCGGAGTTCGCCGCAATCGTGAGTCCGCTTCAGTTGTGAATAAGGTGGCACTTAGTCTGTTTAACTCCTTGTTGTTTAAAACATTATCGGCACAAACAGGGTTTCCCCAAAGCCACCGATCGTTAATTCCCACCGGCTGAAAAGGTATTGGAATAGGCGTGCGAAGTCAAGGCTGCTGATGATCTCAGATCGCATTCGACCGGCCGCGACTTCCGCGCCAACCAAACCCCTCCCCAGGCTCCCGATCCCGCTTGACATTGATCGGTCGCAACGTATAATCCACTGTAATAACAGGCAGTTACGTCCGATAAGAAAGATACGATGAATCTCTCGCGCTACATCACAGAAGAAGCCATCAAGCTCTCGATGGAAACCCGCATCGAGCCACTCGAGGAAGAACAATCGGAGCAGAAGTGGCTGCAATCGAGCAAGGAATTAATCCTCGAGGAACTGGTCAGCCTGCTGGAGTCGAGCTACCGCATCGGCAATTACAATAAACTGCTGACCGACTTCGTCAACCGCGAACGAAAGGCGACTACCGCCCTTGGTCAGGGAATAGCCGTACCGCACATACGGTCGATGCAGGCCAAGGACTTCATGTTGGCCTTCGCACGATCGTCCGAGGGGTACCCGTTCGATTCACCCGACTCCGAACCGGTGCACCTGTTCTTTGTGATGGCAGCCCCGCCCTATGAGGATGCGCTCTACCTCAAGGCATTCAAGGCCCTCGTGGAGAAACTCCAGTATGACAGCTTCCGGCAGGAACTGATGGACGCTACTTATCCCGGCGAAGTCATCCGCGCTATCCGTGCCATGGAGTAGCAAACAGCATCCCCTGAAAAACAGCTAGCAGGCCCCGGAGTCGAATCCACACACAAAAACGCCCCGTCGCCGAGGCGACGAGGCGCTGTAGTTCAAACCGACTTACTCTACCCCCATCAATTGCAGTCAATCGGCGGTGGACCGCCGGCAAAGGCGTAGTTGACCATGTAGGTCAGGTCGGCAACATTGACTGTCTCGTCACCGTTGACATCCGCCTCAATCTCGCATGGCGGCGGTGGTCCCGAAGCAAACAGGTAATTCACCAACATGGTCAGGTCGGCGATATTCACATCCTCATCAATATCCCCATTGACATTGCCACGGATTCCCTGGCAACAAGACGCGGCCGTCACCACGAACGAACGGGTTTCGCTCGAAAGCGTCGAATCGCCAGCGACATCGCGCGCGACCACCCGCCAGTAGTAGGTCACTCCGGAATCGAGCGCATATGGCCAGACAACTGAAGTATTGAGCAGATCGGCTACCTCGTCATAGGCAGCGAAACCGGGATCCTGGGCAAGCTGGACATCGTATGCCACCACATCCCAGGGATCAGAATCGACAGCATCCTGCCAGCTCAGTGACGGGGTTGCCTCGCCCACCTCGGCGCTGTCCAGCGGATGCAGTAGTCCGAACGGCTGCGGTGCCTGGTTGGCCTGGTTGACCACGAACGACTCAACAGTGGTGTAGTCGGAGGCTTCATAGCCGTCAAACACACGCACTCGCCAGAAGTACTGTTGGTCCTCGGCAAGTACACTGTCGACAGTCCACGTGGACTGCGTTTCGCCGGCATACGCCGTGCCCGAGGTCACCAGTTGTGTCAAACCGGGATCCGCGTACACTTCGAACTGGTGTTCCAGAGCGTCCTCATCGGCGTCCTGGCCGTTGAACACTATCAGTGTCGGAGTGGGATCGGCAATTACTTCATTCTCGATTGGTGAAATCAGATCACGCGCCTGCGGTACAGAGTTCATGCGGAATGACAATTCCGTCCACTCGGACCACGTTACGCCATTACTGACACGTACCTGGAAGACATAGTCCCCGCCATCAATCAGCGTGTCACCGGCGTAGGCGACCGAGGTGTCACTTCCCGCGACCACAATCGACTCCCACTTGTTCTCGCTGTTGGTACACAGGTTGCCGGTGCCAGCCCGAACCTGAAACTCCTCAATCGGATTGGCGGTCGTATCATCCACCGTCCAGGCAAAGACAGGTGCGTGATTCAGCACGTTTGTCAGCGAGGCCTCACCCTCAATGGTCAGATCCTGGACAAGCGGGTTGAGCGAGGGCTCCTCATCCGAGAAGAAGTCGAGAATGCGTTCCATGACATCGGCCCTGGTGGCATATCCTGAACTGACATACGAATCGCCGATATTCTCGTATCCGAAGCTGAACAGCACGAGCTTGTAGTCGCCCTCGTAGCTGATCGCATAGGTGCCGCCGATACTCAAGTCAAACTCCGCCACGCTCCCGCCGACTGGACTAATGGTCTGGCAATCCGTCTGGTTCGTTGGATTACCTAAACGGGCCTCGAGACCATTCAGCACCTCGGCCGAGGCAGGCGCGATCATCAACGGGAATACAATATCACTGACATAGTCTGCCTTTAAGTAGTCACTCAGGAAGGTGGGATCATCGGTGGCCAGTTCCTTGACGAGCGACTGCCCCGTCAGGAACAGGTTCCCGCCCTGGTCCAGAAAGCCACGAATGGCATTGATATCGGCGCTGCCCATGATGTCGCTGCGCTCATCACCGATCAACCAGATCACTGACTCATACTCGGACAACAACGCCGAGTCCGGCACACCCTGGGTGAGTTTCTCGTGGACGTCAAATGGTGTCCGTACCGCGAACAACTCATTGGTGACGGTCTCGTGATAGTCATCGCCGTGGTCGTCATCAACAACGAGAATCTTGGGCGCACCGACCGCGAGCTGTAAGCCGATGGTCTTATCGCCAAGAGGGTTGTCCGATGCCAGGTGCAGATAGAACGAATCAATGCACGGTGTGAACCCGGACGGAATCGTAAACACGATCGGCGAGCCATTGTTGTCGGCAGTACCACCCTCGGCGGAAACAAAGCCCACTGATGCCGACGGTGTATCGAATATGATATCCGGGTTATCGGCACTCATGCTGCCCACCACGCCGGTCGCCTCCTGCCAGAGATTCTCCACCGTGAAC